>JAZRME010000027.1:0-4285 GCA_045647325.1 Acutalibacteraceae bacterium
CTTGGCCTCCGACTTGGTCTGCGGCCGGAGGCTACGGCAACCTTAGCCCTGTACATATCCACATAAGAAGTTATGATTGTAGCGAGAACTGCAATCGGTTCTTCCCTTTGTTTCATAAGTCCGTCAAGAATAGCAAACGCTTTATCGCTATTGCCTGTTACAAGGTTTTTAGAAAGTTCAAAAACTTTGACCTCAGCTGTTTTAATTGTAACAGCATCAATGTTTTCACGCTTTATTACACCGTTTTTTGAATTGGCGCAAACCTTTTCAAGCTCGTTGAGAACATTTGACATACTGTCACCGACAATTGAAATAAAATAGTCAGCAAGTGATGCATCAATTTCAAGCCCTCGTGATTTAGCCCCTTTGATGACATACCGACAAAGGTCCTGACGGCCGAGTTTATCAAACTTCACAGTACTGCCGTATTTATCAAAGGCTGAAATAAGCTCTTTCCATCCCTTGCCCTGAGTGTCAACAGTAAGGTTGCATATAATCAGAACGCATGTTTCGGGAATATCAGAAATAATGGAAAGAAGAGCTTTTTTACCGTCTTCACCGAGGTCGGCAGGTCTGATATCTTTAATAACAACGCAGGTACGCTCACTCATCATAGGCAAAGCCTCAACAGCAAGAGCAACCTCTTTTATATCAAGACCTTTTGAGTCAAAAATATGAAGATTGAAGTCTCTGAAATTTTTATCGGTGCACTTATCAATAAGAGTTTCAAGATAGTGCTTTTTAAGATAATTTTCGTCACCGTAAATAAAATAGAGGTTATCAAATTCACCTGAACGAATATGATTTTTAAGATCTTTTTCTGTGATGAGAGCCATTTTATCACCTGCCTAATTATAAGAAATTCTGATATTTAAATCTTTTTTCATCTCAAGGGTAATATTATTTTCACCCATGGTTGAATAAATATTTTGGTTAAAGGGGGCGTATATCTGCACCATATCCTCCCCCACCTGTTTTGTTGAAGAGATAATAACACTGCCAAAAGAGCTTATATCAAATGAATCGGGCAGATAGTAAGAAAAAATGAGAATATCTGCATCCGTATGTTTTGAAATAACTGCAGAATCACTGCATTCAAAAACTATAAGAATATCAGTCTGACCAAAAACACAGTAAGCATAAGTAAGCTCATTTGTTTTATGGAACTCTATGCTGCCTGAATCCCAGGGATTCAAAATAAAATCAGGTTCAACCGTCACATTTTCAGTAGTGACAGGTTCACCGGCGATAATCCGGTCAAAGCTGAATTTCTTTGTAAGGTCACCCAAAAACAAACTGTTCCATTCATTATTATCGGGAACAATAAGAAGTGACGGAGTTTTGTCATAAATCTCATAAGCTATGTCGTCAAATGAATAAGCATCTGACCCACCGCAACCGATAACAGCCGTCTTGTTTTGATTTTTAACAACAAGACAGATTCCGTCATCAACATCCATTACTTTAACAGTTGTAAGATCATGATTATAAACAACACTGATACAGCCTGTTATTATGCTCAAAGAAACCATACAGCAAATCAAAGCCTTGACTCTTGAACGGTTATTTTTAAATAAAATAACGCAGCAAAGGCAAAGACTGACAGCCATAATAATAAATACAGAGAATAAAATTCCGTCAGTTCTGACCCGGGTAAAGGTTACATCACTCATTATATCTGATATATAAATCACATATTCAGAAAGTAAACCACAACCCAGAGCGCAGAGATTTGACGCAAACGGCCAAAATGACAGCATAACCGTAACACCGGCTAAAATCATCAGAACTGTTGCAGCGAATGAAACAAGAAGATTTGTAACAGGACCTATGAAATTCACTTCACCAAAAGCAACACAATTCACAGGAAAAGTAAAAATCACAGCCACAACAGATATAACAAAAACAGACACAAGACTTCTGACTGCTTTTTTTAGCAAAACAGGTTTAATCTTTGAAAGCAAACTGTCAATCCGCTTATCAATATGCTGATATACCGTGATAATACCAAGAGTTGCACTAAAAGAAAGGAGCAACGATATACTTGCAGCAGCCATAGGGTTGAGAGTCAAAATCACAAACAGAGAAACACCCAGAGAGTTAAGACTATGAGGAACCCTTGAAACAAGGTTGCCTGTCATCAAAACTATAAGCATCACCCCTGCTCTTGTAACAGACGGGGTGAAGCCCATCAGAGCCATAAAGCATATTGCAAAAAACAAGGCAATAAAACTGTTGAGTCTTTTGGGTACACCGAGTTTTTTCAAAAAGTTCCACAAGCCAAGCACCCATATTGAAAGATGAAGACCTGAAACAGCAAAAAGATGATAAACTCCCGAATCTCTGAAATCTGAAAGAGTTTCGTCACTCATACCGCTTTTATCACCAAGAAGCACAGCTATAGCTGTTGCTCCGTATTCATTAGGCAAAAGAGAATAAATTCTGCTTTTAATTTCATCTCTCAGAAGCTGCAGTTTACATTCGAGGGTGTTACTGCCGTCTTTTGTGATAACAATTTCATCATCACCTTCATAGACATTGGCGCCCAGATAAATTCCCTCTGACATATAATAAATTTTTGATGATGATTCAAACTTATCAACAGAATAAACTTTTGAAGAAAAAGCGATTTCATCACCGGGACATATATCGAGAGAAACATTACTCACCAATCGCAATCTGACTCTAACATCAACACCGTCAACCGTTTTTGTTTTAAGAATATATACACTTTTAGCAGGATAAGACTCTTTGTCACCCGTTACCGTTGCAATAACTTCAACATCTCTGCCTGCAACGGAATTAGCCGCATCAAGGCTGCAGGTAGATTGAGTTATCATCAATATACCTGAAAACAAAAACGCTGCCGCTAAATACAGCAATACGGTAACTTCTCTGATTTTTTTGGAAATTACCGTAACATTCAACAAAACAGCTCCTACAGCAGCAGCGATCACACCACCCTCAAAATTATGACCTGATATTATTATAACAAGCATAATCACAAGTGAAGCCAGACCGACCGTTGCCATAGGAAGACACTTTAATTTTTTCATCATTTAAAAAGAAGAGGAAGTTTCTCAAGGAAGATAATGTCATCTCTGTCGGCAGAATCACCCTCAGCTAAAACGGCAACCTTACCAACAATATCGACATCAAACTTTTCAAGAAGCTTTTCTACAGCGATAAGAGATTCACCTGTTGAGATAACATCATCAACAACGAGAACCTTTTTGCCTTTGATCTGTTCACCGTCAAGACCATCAAGAATAAGAGTCTGAACACTCTTGGTTGTGATAGACTGAACCTCAACACTTACCGGATTAGTCATATATACCTTTTGTTTTTTTCTGATAACAAAATATTTTTTGCCTGACTGTCTTGACATTTCGTAAGCAAGAGGAATACTCTTGGCCTCAGGTGTGACAATATAATCAAACTCAGGGCATTTTTTTAAAAGTTCGGTTGCTGCGGCTATAGTCAGCTCAACATCGCCAAACATAATAAAACCTGCTATATCAAGGTTTTCGTTAAGTTCACATACAGGGAGTTCTCTTTCAAGCCCCGCTATAGTCATTTTATAAAATTCCATAATATCCTCCCATCAGCCTGCAGGCCAGGTAAATTCCCTGCCGCCCATAAGATGAAAATGAATATGCTTAACACTCTGACCGGCTGAATCACCACAGTTATTTACTATACGGTAGCCGTCAGAAAGCCCTTTCTCTTTAGCCAGAGCAGCTGCAACCTCAAAAATATGAGCAATCACTCCGCTGTTGTCAGACGTGATATCATCAGCTGAAGCTATATGCACCTTGGGAACTATAAGAATATGAACAGGTGCCTGAGGATCAATATCATTAAAAGCAAAAACAGTATCATCCTCATAAACCTTTGCTGAAGGAATTTCACCTGCGATTATTTTACAAAATAAACAATCCATAATAACTCTCCTTTTATAAACCGAAACGCCGAAAATGGCACCGCGGCGCATTTTCGGACAAAATCGGTAAATATATTATTTTATAAGTGAAGAAACGATTTCTTTAGCTGCCTCAAGAGCAGAATCGATCTTATCAAGTTCTTTGGCACCTGCCATAGCAAAATCAGGCTTACCGCCACCGTTACCACCGGCTCTCTGAGCAACAGCTCTAACAACATCACCGGCCTTGACACCTTTTGCAACAGCATCTTTACCGCAAGAAACAGCAAAGTTTGCGCTGCCTTTAGCTGAGTTGACAGCAGCAATAACTGCAACTGTGTTTTCGCCTGTTGATTTAGCTTT
>JAZRME010000028.1:0-2641 GCA_045647325.1 Acutalibacteraceae bacterium
GGAGCGATTTATTCGTTTCTCAATGCTTAGTGCTTTAATAAAGGAGTTAATATAATGGCTAAAGAATTAGCAAAAATCTACGATCCTAAAGAAGTAGAAGATAAAACTTATGACTTTTGGCTGAAAAATAAATATTTTGCAGCTAAATGCGATAAGGATTTAAAACCATATACTATCGTAATGCCGCCACCTAATATCACCGGTCAGCTTCATATGGGTCACGCTCTTGATAATACTTTGCAGGATGCTATTATACGTTGGCGCAGAATGCAGGGCTTTGACGCTTTGTGGCTTCCGGGAACTGACCATGCTTCAATTGCAACCGAAGCTAAAATTGTTGAGGCTATGAAAAAAGAGGGCGTTACCAAAGATGATCTCGGTCGTGACGGTTTTCTTGAAAGAGCGTGGGCATGGAAGGCTCAATACGGCGGAAGAATTATTGAGCAGCTCAAAAAGTTAGGTTCTTCATGCGATTGGGACAGAGAACGCTTCACATTGGATGAAGGCTGTAACAAGGCTGTTAATGAAGTTTTTGTTCGTCTTTATGAAAAAGGTCTTATATACAGAGGTGAAAGAATAGTAAACTGGTGCCCTGTTTGTCTTACATCAATTTCAGACGCTGAGGTTGAGTATGAAGAGCAGGCAGGTTCATTCTGGCATCTTCGTTATCCTTTTGCTGACGGAAGCGGATATCTTGAAGTTGCAACAACTCGTCCCGAAACTATGCTCGGCGATACTGCTGTTGCAGTTCATCCCGATGATGAGAGATACAAAGATATGGTAGGTAAGATGCTTATTTTACCTCTTGTTCATCGTGAAATTCCTGTTGTTGCCGATGAATATGTTGAAATGGATTTCGGAACAGGTTGTGTAAAAATTACACCTGCTCATGACCCCAATGACTTTGAAGTCGGTCTTCGTCATAATCTTCCGGTTATTGATACCTTTACCGATGACGCTCATATTGTTGAAGGTTACGGCAGATACACCGGAATGGACAGATTAAGCGCAAGAAAAGCTATTGTTGAGGATCTTGAAAAAGAAGGCGCTCTTGTTAAAACAGAAGCATATTCACACAATGTTGGCACTTGTTACAGATGCCATACAACAATTGAACCAAAAGTTTCAAAGCAGTGGTTTGTTAAAATGAAACCTCTTGCAGGTCCGGCAATCGATGCAGTTAAAGACGGCGAGACAAAATTCGTTCCTCAGCGTTTTGAAAAAATATATTTCCATTGGCTTGAAAATATTCGTGACTGGTGTATTTCGCGTCAGCTTTGGTGGGGTCATCGTATTCCTGCATGGTATTGTGCTGATTGCGGAGAAATCACAGTTGCAAGAACAGCACCTGAAAAATGTGCTCATTGTTCAGGTACATCACTTAATCAGGATCCTGATACACTTGACACCTGGTTTTCTTCGGCACTCTGGCCGTTTTCAACACTTGGTTGGCCTGATGAAACTGAAGATCTTAAGCATTTCTATCCGACCAATACTCTTGTAACAGGTTATGATATTATTCCGTTCTGGGTAATGAGAATGATGTTCTCAGGTATTGAACAAACAGGAAAAGCTCCGTTCGATACTGTTCTTATCCACGGTCTTGTTCGTGATGCTCTTGGCAGAAAAATGTCTAAATCTCTTGGCAACGGTATTGATCCTCTTGAGATAATCGATCAGTATGGTGCTGATGCATTAAGATTTACTCTTGCAACAGGTAACAGCCCAGGAAATGATATGCGTTTTTCTGATGACAAGGTCAGCGCTAGTCGTAACTTTGCCAACAAATTGTGGAATGCAGCCCGTTATATCCTTATGAATCTTGATGAAAACGAGCCTGCACCTTATGTTCCGGAAAGTCTTGCTCTTGAAGATAAATGGATTCTTTCTAAGTTTAACACTCTCGTTAAAGAAGTAACAGATAACTTTGAGAAATTTGAGTTAGGTATTGCTGTTCAGAAACTCTATGATTTTATCTGGGATGTTTTCTGTGACTGGTATATCGAAATTTCCAAGATCCGTTTGCAGGCAGGCGGTGAAGCTGTAGAAACAGCAAAAGCTGTTCTTGTTTATGTTCTTTCTAACACCCTTAAACTTCTTCATCCCTTTATGCCTTTCATTACTGAAGAAATCTGGCTCACTCTTCCTCATGACGGTGAATCAATTATGATTTCAAAGTGGCCTGAATTTTCACAGGAACTTGCTTTTGCAGGTGAGGAAGCAGAAATGGAAAGTATTATGGAAGCTGTCAGAGCCATCCGTAACCGCAGAGCAGAAATGAATGTACCTCCTTCAAGAAAAGCAAAGTATTATATTGCTACTGCATCAAAAGCGACCTTTGAAGCTGCCGGTGTATTTATGCAGCGTCTTGCCAGTGCTTCTGAAGTTGAAATTGGTGATGCTTTTGATATTGAAGGTTCAGTAGCAATCGTAACTGCAGATGCTAAAATCTATATCCCTATGGGTGAGCTTATAGATTTTGAGGCTGAAAAAGCAAGATTGAATAAAGAAAAAGAAAAGGTTCTTAAGGATCTTGATTTTATCAATAAAAAGCTTAATAATCCCGGTTTTGTTTCAAAAGCCCCCGAGGCAGTTGTTCAGGGCCAGAGAGAAGCTGCTGCAAAGCTTCAGGATAAGCTTG
>JAZRME010000029.1:0-13263 GCA_045647325.1 Acutalibacteraceae bacterium
CTGACGATTATGAGGCTGCTGCTCTTGTTCAGAAATGGTCAACCCAGAGCCGTGAGGCTGCTCCGTGGTATCATCATAAAGATGTCGGTTATAACTACCGTATGAGTAATGTTATTGCCGGTGTTATCCGTGGTCAGATACCTTATCTTGATGATCATATTGCCCGTAAAAAAGAAATTTTTGATACATACAAAAAAGGCTTTGAAGGTCTTCCCGTTTCAATGAATCCGTATGATGAAAAAAATGCTCAGCCTAATTTCTGGTTAAGCTGTATGATAATTGATTCTGATGCTATGTGTTCTCAGACTGTCAATGAAACATCTGCTACATACATAAGCGAATCAGGCAAAAGCTGTCCTACTGAAATTCTTGAAAAACTTTCATCATATAATGCAGAGGGCAGACCGATCTGGAAACCTATGCACATGCAGCCGATTTATCATAAAAATGAGTTTTTCACTAAAGACGGAAACGGTGAAGCTCAGCGACTCAGAAACGCAGGTCGTGATATTTTTGAGCGAGGTCTTTGTCTGCCGAGTGATATTAAAATGACAAAAGACGAGCAGGCAGCAGTTATTGAAATCGTCAGAAGCTGCTTTGATTAAGTGTGACAGAGGTTATATATGTACGCAAGGATATTTAAAAGATTGACAGATTTTATTTTGTCATTGATTGCGCTTGTTGTGCTTTCACCGTTGTTTTTAATTCTTATTGTTACGGGTATGATTGCTATGGGCGGTAATCCGTTTTTTACTCAGCTTCGTCCCGGCAGGATTGATAAAAAAACAGGTGAAGAAAAGATTTTTAAACTTGTTAAATTCAGAACAATGAGCAACAAAAAAGATAAAGAAGGCAAGTTGCTTCCCGACAGCGTCAGGCTGAATAAATACGGAAGTTTTCTTCGCAAGACCTCTCTTGATGAGTTGCCTGAGTTATGGAATATTCTCAAAGGCGATATGTCATTAGTTGGTCCGAGACCGTTATTGACAGAGTATGTTCCTTATTACACTGAGGAGGAACGTCACCGTCACTATGTCAGACCGGGTCTTACGGGTCTGGCTCAGGTGAACGGACGGAATTTTGTAAGCTGGGATAAAAGACTTGCTTATGATGTTCAATACATACAAAACATTACCTTCGCGGG
The DNA here is from genome assembly GCA_045647325.1 of Acutalibacteraceae bacterium. Classification (GTDB taxonomy): domain Bacteria; phylum Bacillota; class Clostridia; order Oscillospirales; family Acutalibacteraceae; genus CAG-488. Next base: position 1,145 of record JAZRME010000029.1, read on the forward strand.
TGATTGTAAAATACTTTTTCAGACAGCGCTTAAGTTTGTAAAACGGCAGGATGTTGCTGTTGATACAAATAAGGTTGAGCCAAACTTTGCTAAAGAACGGCTGGAAAGAATGCAAAATAGTTAAGGGGTTTTTATATGAATATTTTAATTCTTAGTGTGGGAACAAGAAACAAGGTTGTTCAGTATTTCAAAAACCTTGTAGGGTCTCAGGGTAAGGTTGTTGCCACAGATATGAGCGAGTTTGCCCCCGCTGTATATGAGGCTGACAAATTCTATAAGGTTCCTCCTATCAATAAGGAGGGTTATATTGATATTGTTCTTGATATCTGCAAAAAAGAAAAAATTAACGGAGTTCTGACTCTCATTGACCCCGAGCTTTCTTTACTTGCTAAAAACAATGATAATTTTGAGGCTCTCGGTGTTAAAATCATTGGCTCATCATACGAGCTTTGTGAAAGAGCTATGGATAAAATGCAGATGTATCAATGGCTTGAAGGCCACGGTTATAAGTGCGCTAAAAGTTATGTTGATAAAGAAAAGTTTTTTGCTGATGTTGAAAAAGGTGTTATTTCTTACCCTGTTTTTGTTAAACCCGTCAGAGGCAGCGCAAGTATCAAAACCTCAAAAGTTTTTGACAGTGAAACAGTTGATGTTTTGTTTGACCATGATGAGTATCTTATGATTCAGGAATATCTTCGTGAGAATGAAATCGGCGCAGATGTTTATATTGATATGATAAGCGGTGAAACAGTATCAATTTTTACCAAGAAAAAAATTCTTATGAAAGCGGGAGAAACCGACAAAGCGGTTTCATTCAAAGACCCGAAGCTGTTTGATCTTATTGAACGTTTTGCCAATGAAAGCGGTTGGCGTGGTCAGATAGATATTGACCTTTTTGAGATTGACGGTGAATATTACATATCAGAGGTCAATCCACGTTTCGGTGGCGGATATCCCCACGCTCACGAATGCGGATGTGACCATATCTCATTGATTCTTAACAACCTTGAAGGTAAGGTTAATGAGAAAAAAATCGGTATGTATGATGAAAACATCTATATGATGAAATACAGCGAGATTTATATAAAGGCTTTATAATTTATTCAGAGCGACGGTTGATTAACCTTGTTACCCGTGGCAGAAACGGAGAAAACGATGAATGTTCTTCTTTTGTCAATAGGAAATATCACTGACATTGAGCAGCATGAGATTTATTCTGATTTGTTACGTGCTTTCAGAGATAACGGTCATAATGTTTATGCAGTGGGCACTAATGAAAAAAGATTGAATAAAAAAACTGAATTTAAAGAAGAGTATGGCATTAAAGTTCTCAGAGTAAAAACGGGTAACATCACCAAATGCGGCTTTATTGAAAAAGGAATTTCAACAATAACATTGGAATTTGAGTTTAAAAAAGCTATTAAAAAATATCTTTCTGATGTTAAATTTGATTTGGTTTTATATTCAACTCCGCCTATAACTTTTTGTAATGTTGTCAGATACCTCAGGATGCGTGACGGTGCTTACACCTATCTGATGCTTAAAGATATTTTTCCGAGAAATGCGCTTGATACGGGAGTGTTGTCCCGCCATGGTATAAAAGGTCTGATTTACAGATATTTTAAATTCAAAGAAAAAAAGCTTTATGAAATTTCTGACACTATCGGTTGCATGTCACAGGCAAACATTGACTATGTTATAAAACATAACCCGTCAATAAATCCTGACAAAGTCCGGCTGTGTCCTAATTGCATTGAGGTTCAGAATTATATTATTGACGCTGAAGGTGTTGCCGATATCAGAAAAAAATACGGCATTCCCACAGATAAAAGAGTTTATGTTTATGGCGGAAATTTAGGAAAACCGCAGGATATTCCGTTTATAATAGAGTGTCTTAAAACTCAGATAAACAATAAAGATTCACACTTCCTCATCGTAGGTGACGGAACTGAATATGATACACTCAGAGATTTTTTAGACCGGACCGAGTGTAATAATATTTCTTTAAAAAAGAAAATGCCTAAAGACGATTTTGATAAAATGATTGCTGCTTGTGATATAGGTCTGATTTTTCTTGACTACAGATTTACCATTCCAAATTATCCCAGCCGTTTGTTGGCTTATATGCAGGTAGGGTTGCCTGTTATTGCGTGTACCGATGAAGTTACAGATATAGGCAAGACAATTACCGACGGTGAATTTGGTTGGTGGTGTCCGAGTAATTCACCTGAGAAATTTGCTGAGATTATCAGACAGACCCGTAACCAACCGTTGGAACAGATGAAGATCAACAGTCTTAAAGTGTTAAAAGAGCAGTTTGATGTTTCAACGGCATATAATCTTATTATGAGCAGCCTGAAATAAATCAGGATACATTTTTTAACGTGCAGCAGAAAGGAACTTCTATTTATGAACAGACTCAGAGTTTTGTTGTCGCAGATATTTATTATATTGTTCGGCAAAAAAACTGCGCTTATAAATGATGAAGTTTTTAATAAAATTTTGTTTTTTCTCAGAACGGGTAAAAAAGCAAATCTTAATAATCCGGAAACTTTTAATGAAAATGTTCTTGCAAGAAAGGTTTTTTGTGACGAATATGCATTGAGCATTTACACCGATAAATACGCAGTGCGTGAATATGTAAAAAATAAAATCGGTGACAACTATCTTCTTGAATGTTTCGGAGTCTGGGACAGTATTGAAAAAATCGATTTTTCAGCCTTGCCTGAAAGCTTTGTTCTTAAAGCTACCCATGGTTCAGGCTGGAATGTGATTGTTAAAGATAAAAAAGATTTTGATGTTAAAAATGATTGCCTTAAGCTTGAAAAGGCTTTGAAATGCAATTATTATCACAAAAGCCGTGAAAAAAATTACAGAGATATACCTCCCCGTATTTTGTGCGAAAAATATGCCAAGGCAAAAAGCGAAAAAGGTATGATTGATTTTAAGGTGTATTGCTTTTTCGGAAAAGCCCGTTTTTTTGAAGTAACCTACAATTTTAACTCTCACACTTATCAGACTCTTTTTTATCCCGATTTATCTTGTGTTGGTATGCAAAACGGTCACAGACAAGCTGAACTTGATGATACAATTCTTGGCTTTAAAGATAAAATTATTTCTTTGGCTGAGATATTGGCTTCAGAGTTTGACTTTGTCCGTGCAGATTTTTATATAGTTGATAATAACATTTATTTTTCCGAGCTGACCTTCCATTCAGGCGGTGGAATCAGACCGATAAAGCCTGATAAAGTTGACAAGGATCTGGGAAGCTTTTTTAAAAAGGAGGGTAATGACCGATGAAGGTTTGTATATTGAGTCATTGTTTTTATCCCTCTAAAAAAAGAGGCGGACCAACAGTAAGTGTCACTAATATGGTAAAAACACTTGCTGACAAATTTGATTTATCGGTGATCACCATAATTTATGATAAGGGCACCGATAAGCCTTATGACAACGTTTCTTCAGGTAAAAACAGGCTTTTTGATTCGGATGTCTATTATCTTAAAGATAATAATGCAGATGCGTTTTATTCCTGCATAGACGCTGTGAAGCCTGATGTCATATATGTCAGCAGCCTTTTCAGCTATGAATACAGCGTTGCGGCTTTCCGTTACGCTAAAAGTCATAAAGATGTGAGAATTATTGTTGCCCCGAGAGGGGAGCTTATGCCTCTTGCTTTAAAAAGAAAAAAATTTATCAAGCTTTTGTTTATCAATGGTCTTAAATTTTTAAGACTTAAAAATATGGAATTTCATGTTACCTCTGACGAAGAAGAGTCGGCATTGAAAAAGATTTTTAAAAACCACCAAGTGTGGAAAATAAAAAATCTGCCGAGCAAAATGTCAGCAGATAATAGTGGTGTTACAAAAACAGAGGGTGAGCTCAGCGTCGCAATGATCGGCAGAATTCATCCGATAAAAAATATTGATTATGCCATAAAGCTTATGAGTTCTTTAAAGGGTTGTGTTACTGTTGATATATACGGCCCGGAAGAAGATAAAAAATATTTTGATTATTGCAATAAGCTCGTCAGTGATTTACCGTCAGGTATTACGGTGAATTTTAAAGGAACTATTGATCATGAAAATGTAGCAAACGAGCTTCAGAAACATCATATATTTCTTTCACCGACAGAGAGTGAAAATTACGGACATTCTATTATTGAAAGTCTGCTTTGCGGTGTACCGGCTGTTATCAGCAGCAATACCCCTTGGCGAAATCTTGAAAACAGCCGTGCAGGTTACGATATAAATCTTGATCGACAGGATTTATTTATATCGGCGCTGCAAAAATTTATTGATATGGATGATGTCAATTATAAAATGTGGAAAGACGGAGCCCGTGAATACATAAATTCGGGTCTTCAGGTAGAAGAAACAATTGATAAATACACTGAAATGTTTATGAAAAAGTGAGATAATTATGAAAATCCTTTATATCGGCACAGTCAGTGAAAACAACGAATATGAAAAAATAATGAAACAAAGCCGTGTTAAGGCTTCGGTAGCGCCTCACACTTTTGAAACAGCTTTTTTAAAAGGTTTTTTACAAAACGGTGTAAGCGGAAGGGATCTTGAAATTCTTTCATTCCCGATGATTGCCTCTTTCCCCGGCAGCAGACTTCTTTATTGGGGCTCAAAAAAGCAAAAAATTCTCAATGAATATGATGCAAGTTGGATTCCCGCAGTGAATGTGCAAGGATTAAAAATGTTATCTCAGTCTGTGAGTTCAAAAAGGCTTATAAAAAAGTGGCTTAAAAAGAATTCTCACGTTAAAGACAAGTGCATTGTAATTTATTCTATATATAAACCGATTGCGCAAAACATTGTCAAGCTTTGCAAAAAATACGATTGCAGATGTTTTGCTTTTGTTCCTGATTTGCCTAAGCACATGTATCTCGGAAAAAGCGGACTCTCAGCAATTCTTGCTGATAGTTATGTAAAAAAAGCTGTTGCAATTCAGGATAAATTTGACGGATATATTTATTTAACTGAAGCGATGATTAAAGAAATTGCCGAGCATAAACCTGCCTTGGTTGTTGAAGGTATCGCAGATGATAATTTAGCCGAAGCTGACACGGTTGAAAAAAGCGAAAAAATAATTATGTATGCAGGTGCAATTTCAAAACGATACGGTTTTGAAAATCTGGTCAGAGCTTTCACTATGCTTGACGGTGATTATGAGCTTCATATTTATGGCTACGGTGACTTTTTGTCCGAGCTTGAAGCGTATTCTCTTAAGGATACGAGAATTAAATATATGGGGCGTCGTCCGAGAGCAGAAATTTTACAAAAAGAGCGTGAAGCTGCTCTTTTGGTTAATGTAAGAAACCCTGATGATGAGTTTACAAAATATTCTTTTCCGTCAAAAACGATGGAGTATATGCTTTCAGGAACCCCGCTTCTGACAACCAGATTGCCGGGAATACCTGAAGAATATTTTGATCATTGTCTTTCAATTAAAGATAATGAAGTTGAAAGCATCAGGTGTGCGCTTGAAAAGTTTTTTGCTCTTAAAAATAATGAAAGAGAGCAACTTGGTAACAGCGCCAAAGAATTTATTTTATATCAAAAAAATCAGACAGTTCAGGCTGAAAAAGTGCTCACTTTTTTACACAAATGCATCGCTGATTAATTTAAGTTAAGGAGGAGATTATTGTGTCTGCTTTATGCGAGCAAAAAAACAAAATAAATTTCCTTCATTTTTTCATCTGTGGTGTACTTCTCTTGCCTACAATAATGAAAGTGTTTGAGTGTCTGAGTTTTTTACCTACTCAATATGTAACATATCTGATTTACGGCGCTTTATGGGTATGTCTTTTGATTAATGTGTTAAAAAATTTTCACGCCTATACTTATGTTACTTTAGTGATGCTGCTGATTGCCACGCTTTTTTGCGTGACAGAGCTACTTGTTTTTCCCGATAACAGCAAATATATATGGAGCTTTGATTTAAAATCGAGTTTTACTTTTATTCCCTATAATCTGTTTTTTGCTATAATGTTTATTGTGCCGGGGCTTCTTGTGGGTGATTATGACGGTTTTATAGATACTCTTCATAGTTTTTCACGAGTCGGTATTATTATCGGCGCTTTTGCTTATGCGCTTTTTGTGTATCTGGGTCAGGATATGAAATATGACGATATGAACTTTTCATATAGTCTGTGCATTTTTGTCTGTACTCTTATTGCTAAAACTCAAAAAAATGACATCTGGTTTGTTCTTGTAGGATTTGGCTGTATGTTTATTGCAGGAACAAGAGGGCCTTTGCTTTGCTCAATAGTTGCAATAATTCTTAATATTTTGTTAAACAGAAAAAACAAAAGAACGATTATTTATATAATTATTTGTGTAGTGTCTATAATACTTATCTGGTTTGGTATGTTAGATAAGCTGATTGATGTTGTTGATGATGGTCTTTCAGCTATGGGCTTTGACGATCTTCGACTTCTTGATTATTACAGAGAAGGAAGTATGGTTGACACCAGCGGTCGAAGTGACTTGTCAGAAAAATTGATACAAGAGATTTTAAGGCGTCCGCTTCTCGGCCTTGGTGTAGGAGCTGACAGAATGCTTCTTGACGGCTCTTATGTTCATAACATTGTTGTTGAAGTTATCGGATCTTTTGGTGTTGCTTTTGGCGGTCTTATGTTATTGGCGTTGTTTGTTGTCATTGTCCGGTCGCTTTTTTCAAAAAACAAAGGTCTGGGTTTAGTAAGCTTTGTTTTTTTTACATCAATTGTTTTGAAATTGTTTTTTTCATCGAGTATTCTCGGTTGCCGTGAATTTTCAATTTTTTTAGGAATATGTATCGGTGGACTTATAAATCAGAGAAAGAAATTAAGTGGCGCTTCAGAATTAAAAACAGACACCTCAAATATGAAGAGCAGAGGCTGATAAAATGAAAAAAGCATTAAAGAGATTGATTTTACAAAGCAAATATTCAAAGAAAAATGTAAAATTCGGAAAGGGTGCGCAAGTAAAAGTATCTACCGAATTTGGCGGTTGTAACAGAATCGGCATCAACACCCGTTTTTCAGGCAGCCTTGGTTATGCCTCTTATATAGGTGAGGGTTGCATAATTAACGCAAAAATAGGTAAGTATTGCAGCATCGGTCCGAGAGTTACCACCGTCAGAGGCAATCACCCGACGAGAGATTGGGTGTCAACTCACCCTGCGTTTTTTTCACCTGCTTGTCAGTGTGGTATGACTTATTCAGACACTCAGCGTTTTGAGGAGTTCAAGGGGCCTATAGAGATCGGCAACGATGTCTGGATCGGAGCGTCAGCTATTATTCTTGACGGTGTTACTGTGGGTGACGGAGCGATTATAACAGCCGGTTCAGTTGTAGCTTCGTCTGTTCCCCCTTATTCCATTGTCGGTGGTGTTCCGGCGAAGGTGATAAGATACAGATTTGATGAAGATGAAATCAATTATCTTCTTAATCTCAAATGGTGGGATAAGCCTGAACAATGGATAAAAGATAACGCAGGAAAATTTTGTAACATAAAAAACTTTTGTCAGAATAATATATAAACCTTATCAGGTAGAACGGAGTCTTAAATGAAGGTATGCGATGTTGTTTTAAACTCGGTGTGGTATGACCCGAGGGTACGCAAACAGATAGCTGAATATATAAGACAAGGCGCAGATGTTTCTGTTGTCGGTATGAAGTGCGCCCGTTATGATAAAGAGAAAGTGGCTCTTGTTCCCTGCAAAACAATTATTGCTCAGATTGATCCCAGGTATGACGGCAAACAAAATGGCATATTCAGAAAACTTAAAAGAGAGAGGCTGAAAAAACAGTCGGTAATTGATGCAATAATAAAAGAAAAACCTGATGTTATTCACGCCAATGACCTTAATGCGCTGATACCTGCTTATGAAGCTCAAAAAAAACTCGGTTGCAGACTCATATATGACTCTCACGAAATAAATGTTGAAAATTATACGGGCAGCCGTCAGGCTCTTGTTGCCCGTTATATGCGATTTAAAGAAAAACGAATTGTAAAAAAAGTTGACAAAATGGTTTGCGTCAGCAACGCTGCCGCAGAGTATTTTAAAAATGAATATAATATCCCGAAGCCTATGGTTGTCACAAATTGCTCTTTAAAATCAGAGCAGCATATATCTGACGAAAAAAATCCGGGCTTTGAGGTTCTTAATCACGGTCAGTTTTATGAAGGCAGGGGTTACGACATTATGGTTGAGTCAATCCCTCTTTTGAAAGACTATCCTGAAATAAAACTTGCAGTCCGTGGCTTTGGCAAACTTGAAGATTCTCTGCGCAGCCGTGTTTCAGAGCTTGGCGGTGACAATTTTATTTTTTACCCCAAGGTGCTTGTGCAGGAACTTATTCCTTTTGCTTCAATGTCAAAGGTGGGCGTTGCCATAACAGAAGCTATTTGTCTTAATTTTAAGCTTTCTGTGTCAAATAAGTTGTTTGAATACGCTTCGGCAGGTCTTCCTGTTATTATGTCAGACATTCCGGAACACAGATATCTTAACGAAAAATATCAGTTTGGAGTTATTATTGCTGAAAATACACCTGAGGAATTTTCTAAAGCTGTTATCAGACTTTATACGGATAAAGAGTTTTATACTCAGTGCGCAGAGAATGCAAAAAAACTTTCTGCCCAAGTGAACTGGGAAAATGAATTCGGAAAATTGGTGGATTTTGAAAGAGAATTATTTTGAGGTAGTTTTTGATGAAGCGAAATGAAGTTAAATGGGGAGCGCTTTTATCTTATGTTCTCATAGCGCTTAACTCTGTTTACGGTCTTGTGATAATGCCGTATATTCTCGGGGCTATCGGTGAGAGTGAATACGGTGTTTATAAAACAATCGGAGCGATGACGGCAACAATTTCTGTTATGGAATTGGGTCTTGGTGGCACTATGCAAAAATATATTGCCCAATATCTCGCTGTTAAAGATAAAAACAAGGCATACAACTTTTCTGCGATGTGCGTTATTCAGGCTGTTATTATGGCTGTTGCTATGATCATAGTCGGCGGATGCCTGTATTTTACACTTGACTCCGTTTACGGACAAACTTTTACCGATTCTGAACTTTTCAGAGCCAAGCAGATTTTTGTTATTCTTGTATTTTATGTTGCCTTACACATGATCGAAAATGTTTTATTCGGCATTATAACAGGTTATAACCGTTTCGTTTTTTCAAATGGTGTGAAGTTGCTGACTCTTGTGAGCAAAATTGTTATTTATCTTGTGATTCTTCCGATATTTAAAAATTCTCTTGCAATTGTTATGACAACTCTTTTGCTCGAGTTTGTGATTATTACGGCAGAGTGTGTTTATATTAAAATAGTCTTGAAGCATAAGGTCAGACTCGTTCAGTGGGATAAATCTGTTTTTAAAGAAACTTTTATATATACAATTTTATTGTTTGTTCAGTCTTTGATAATTCAGTTTAACGGTAATATTGATAGTATGGTAATCGGTGCAGTTATCGGCACATCGGCTGTTACAGTCTATTCTTTTGCTATTCAGCTGTTTAATATGTATGAGCAGTGTGCAACATCAGTGTCCGGTGTTATTTTGCCAAGTGTGACAAATGTTATTTATTCCGGCGCAAAAACTGAAGATATAGAAAAGATGGTTGTCAAATACGGAAGGTTGCAGTGGGCTGTTTTAGGCGCAGCCTTAGGTGGGTTTGTCTGCCTTGGTAAAGAGTTCCTGACGCTTTGGTTGGGCGAAGGTTTTGAAGATTGCTACTATCTTGCGCTAATCCTTATGGTGCCTGTTACATTCCCCTTGATTGTCAACACCTGCCTTGCTATTCTTAAAGCTAAAAATCTTTTAGGTTTCAGAACGGTGGCTCTTGCGTACTCGGCAGTAATAAATATGATTTTAACCATTGTCGGAACAAGACTGTGGGGTTATTACGCTGCAGCTGTCGGAACAGCTATGAGCACATTTATCGGCAGCATTTTGTCTTTGAATATCTATTACAATAAAAAACTTAAAATAAATATGTTTAAAATCTATTTCAGAATTTTACATAAAATCACACCTTGTATCATAATTCCTGCGGTTGTCTGTTTTTTTATAAATGAGCATTTTTACGGCACATGGTTCACCTTTGTGGTTAAGGCTGCTGTATTTATGGCAATTTATGGTGTGTTGATGCTCTTGTTTGGTCTTGACTCAAATGAAAAACCACGTATTTTAAACAGGAGGAAGCGCGTATGAAAATAGGAATTCTTACATTTCATCAAAGCGTAAATAATGGCGCTGTTATGCAAGCGTATTCCCTTTCAAAACGCTTAAGAGATGAATATCCCGAACACCAGATAGAGATTATTGATTATCGCCGTCAGAGTGTTGATAAGGCATATTCTTTTACGGTGTCAGGCTATTTAAAAACATCCTCGGTCAAGCTTTTTATAAAAAAGGCATTATTACTCGCTTCTGACCCTAAACTTCTGAGCCGTCTGAGACACAGAACAAAGATTTTTTCTGATTGCATTAACAAGCTCCCTTTGTCAGAAGAAGCGATAATCAGCGACGATTCAAAAGTTTTATATGATTATATTGAAAAAAATTATGATGCTGTTATTGTAGGCAGCGATGCTGTGTGGAATTATGTAACGAGAGGTTTTCCGAATGTGTATTTTCCTTCGGCAGAGCTTAAGGTTAAAAAATTCAGTTACGCTGCAAGCTGCTATGGTATGGACTTTTTAAAACTTCCCGAAGCAGAAAAAAGTGAGATATGCAAGGTGCTTTCTGACTTTGATTTTATAGGTGTCAGAGACAAAGCGACGGAAGATTTTGTTAAATGGAGCGGCTGCGAAACAGCACCTGCTCACACTTGTGACCCTACCGTGTTTTTGAATGTCAATGATTTACCCATTGATGTTGAGGCTTTAAAAAAGAAACTTTCAGACCGTGGATTTGATTTTGAAAAACCGTCAATTGCTGTAATGGGTCCTGAAAAAATGTTGCCTATGGTCAGAAAGCTTTACGGCAAAAAATATCAGATTGTTTCTCTTTATAATTATGATAAAGGCGCTGATATTAATCTTTATGACCTTGAGCCTTATGAATGGGCTTATGTGTTCAGATTTTTCAAGGTAACCTTCACTACATTTTTTCACGGAACACTTTTGTCTTTGAGAAACGGTGTGCCGGTTATCTGTATTGATCTCAATACAGCGTTCGGCAAAAGCCATACCCCAAAAACTCTTGATGTTTTAAAAAGAGTCGGTTTTGAGGATTGGTATTTTAACACAGATTATAAGTCGGTTAATTTTGATAAAATAAAACAAAAAGCAGATATGTTTATTAACGGTGATTATCACGATGCAATTATATCTGCGATGGATAAAGAGGCTGAGTCTTTCGGTGCTTTCAACTCAGCGTTGAAGAAGTTAATCGGAAAGGAATATGAACAATGATTAATGTAATAGGACTTGGATATATAGGTCTTCCTACGGCGCTTATGCTCGCTTCTCACGGAGTAGAGATTATAGGAACTGATTACAACAAAGAGCTTGTTGCTACCCTTAATAAAGGCCAGACAACATTTGAAGAAAAAGGCCTTGATGAGCTTTTTGCTGCTGCTGTTGAATCAGGAATTAAATTTTCAACTGAATATCAGGTTACTGATACATATATTGTTTCTGTGCCTACACCTTATGATAAGTTTTCAAAAAAGGTTGACCCGTGTTATCTTATTTCTGCTGTTAAAAGCGTGATGGATATCTGCCCTAAGGGAGCAACAATTGTAATTGAGTCAACAGTTTCTCCGGGAACAATTGATAAATATATCAGACCTGTTATTGAAGCTAATAATTTTGTTATCGGTGAAGATATCAATCTTGTTCACGCTCCTGAACGAATTATTCCCGGCAATATGATTTATGAATTGCTTCACAACGATCGCACTATCGGTGCTGATGACAAAGCTGTTGGCGAAAAGATAAAAAATGTTTATGCAACTTTTTGTCAGGGTGACATTGTTGTTACAGATATCCGCACAGCTGAGATGACAAAGGTTGTTGAAAATACTTTCCGTGCCGTCAATATTGCTTTTGCAAATGAACTTGCAAAAATCTGCCGTCACGATAATATGGATGTTTATGAGATTATAAAAAT
>JAZRME010000030.1:0-3193 GCA_045647325.1 Acutalibacteraceae bacterium
GTGTCAGAGGAACTCTTTCAACAAGACTTCAGCCTAACCACACCACCGACAATGTTGAGGGTATTACTGCTTCTCTTTTTGAAGGTCTCAGCTATGGTTGCGGTGATGCGTTGATTGGTCTGAACCCTGTAAACGACACTATTTCAAGCCTGAGTGAAGTTCTCAAGCGCTTTGATGAAATTAAAAATGAATTTGAAATCCCCACACAGATTTGTGTTTTGGGTCATATAACAACCCAGATTGAAGCTGTTAAACGCGGTGCTCCCTGTGATATGATTTTTCAGAGTATTGCCGGCAGCCAGAAGGGTAACGAGGCTTTTGGCTTCACAACAGATATTGTTCGTGAAGCAAGGCAGCTTATGCCTCAGCACGGCACAGCAACAGGTCCCAATGTTATGTATTTTGAAACAGGTCAGGGTTCTGAACTTTCAAGTGATGCTCATTTTGGCGCCGATCAGGTTACTATGGAAGCAAGATGTTACGGCTTTGCTAAAGAATTTTCTCCGTTTATGGTCAACACTGTTGTTGGTTTTATCGGTCCGGAATATCTTTATGACAGTCGTCAGGTTATAAGAGCCGGTCTTGAAGACCATTTTATGGGCAAACTTACAGGTATCCCGATGGGCTGTGACTGTTGCTATACAAATCATATGATGGCTGACCAGAATGATATTGAGAATCTTTCTCTTTTGTTAGGTTCCTGCGGAGTCAATTATATTCTTGGTGTTCCTACAAGTGATGATATTATGCTCAATTATCAGACAAATGCTTATCATGATGCATCAACCATCCGTGAAATTCTCGGTCTGAGACCTATCAAAGAATTTGATGAGTGGCTTGAAAAAATGGGCATCACCGAAAATGGCAGACTTACCAAGTACGCAGGTGATCCGACAATATTTCTTAAAAAGAGGGGGTAAGCTTTATGGAAAATAATGCGGTAGAAAGTATTGTTCAGGCTGTTTTACAAAAGCTTGCCCAACAGGGTAATACATTAAAATCAGAAACTGAAATTTCTCATGTTGTAAGCAGCGTTGTTAATAATTCAGATAACAGTGATCTGATTGATATCACATCTAAAGAGGTTAAATCTGTTCCTCTTCTCAATAATCCCGCTGATGAAGACGGTCTTCTGAGAATGATGAACAAAACCCCTGCTCGTATAGGTGTTGGCAGAGCAGGACCAAGATTAAAAACGCAGACTCAACTTGCTTTAAGAGCTGACCACGCTGCAGCAAGGGACTCTGTTTTTGCCGATGTAAGCGAAGAGTTAATAACCAGACTCAATATGCCTTCGTTCAAAACATGCTGCACTGACAGAAACGAACACCTTACCAGACCTGATTTAGGAAGAAAATTTTCTGACGAAACTGTGTCTGCTATCAGATCTGCATGTTCATCCAAGCCTGATATTCAGTTTATTATTTCTGACGGACTCAGCTCAAAGGCTGTCGAAGCCAATGTTGAAAATGTTTTACCTTCAGTTATTGATGGAGTTAAATCAATGGGTTACTCGGTCGGTACACCTTTCTTTGTAAAATTCGGCAGAGTAGGTTGTATGGATCACGCTTGTGAAATTATCGGTTCAAAAGTTACTTGTATGCTTATCGGTGAAAGACCGGGTCTCGGTACAGCCGAAAGTATGAGTGCATATATAACATACGATTCAAAGGTCGGAATGCCTGAAGCCAACAGAACTGTTGTTTCTAACATTCATTCAGGCGGTATTACTGCTGTTGAAGCAGGTGCTTATCTTGCTGAAGTAATTGATTTAATTATGAAAAATAAGGCAAGCGGAGTTAATCTTAAAAAATAGGAGGTGGCAAAATGAGGGGAGACAGATTAAAAACAAATGTGTTGAGTGTTCAGATTATTCCTAATGCTGATAAGGCGTTACTTTCTTCACTCAATGCACCTGATGGTGTTCACAGTCTCGGTATTATAACAACCGATTGTGATGATGTTTCTTATGCTGCTCTCGATGAAGCCACCAAAAAAGCTAATTGCTGTGTTGTTTATGCCAGAAGTATGTATGCAGGTTCATCAAATGCCTCAACTGCGCTTGCAGGTGAATTTATCGGTATTCTCGGTGCTCCTGATCCCGCAGAAGTAACAAGTGGCATCAATGCTGCAGTCAGCTACATTGAAAATGATGCTGCCTTTTACAGTGCAAATGATGATGATTCAATAGCATATTTTGCACACTGTATTTCAAGAAGCGGATCGTATCTTTCAGAACAGGCCGGTGTTCCTGAAGGCGTTTCGTTGGCATATCTTATTGCACCGCCGTCTGAAGCGATTTGCGGAATTGACGATGCTTTGAAAATAGCTGATGTTGAAATGAAGGTTTTCTACGGACCGCCGTCTGAAACCAACTTTGCAGGAGCATTGATCGCAGGTGAACAATCTGCGTGCAAAGCGGCTTGTGAGGCTTTTGCCGACAGGGTGTGTAAAATAGCTGATTGCCCCATAGATTTTATTAAGGAGAGTACGGTATGACTTTAGACAGAGATTTGCAATCAATTCAGGAAGTTCGTGATCTTGTTGCTAATGCCAAAAAGGCTCAGAAGGAACTGTCAAAGCTCTCTCAGGAGCAGATTGACCGTATTATATGTGAAATTGCTAAGGATTGTGCAGCTAATGCACAGACACTTGCAAAAATGGCTGTTGAAGAAACAGGTTTTGGTGTTTGGGAAGATAAGGTTCTTAAAAATCTTCTCGGCAGTACCATTACTTATGACTATTGTAAAAAAATGAAGACTGTCGGGGTTATCAAAGAAGATAATGGTGACGGCATCATCGAGGTTGGTGTACCTATGGGAGTTGTTGCAGCTCTTATTCCTTCAACTAATCCGACCTCTACAACAATGTATAAGTCAATTATTTCTATTAAAGCCGGTAACGCTATTGTTATCAGTCCGCACCCTAATGCCAAAAATTGTATTCTTGAAACAGTTAGAATTATTCAGGCTGCAGCCAAAAGGGCAGGTGCTCCCGATAATGTGGTTCAGTCAATTGCTCTGACCACTATTGAAGCAACAAACACTCTTCTTAAGCATAGAGATATCGGTGTTATCCTTGCTACCGGAGGGGAAGCAATGGTAAGAGCTGCTTATTCCTCAGGTAATCCTGCTATCGGTGTCGGTCCCGGTAACGGCCCGGCTTATATAGAAAAAACTGCCAATATTCCTAT
>JAZRME010000031.1:0-7199 GCA_045647325.1 Acutalibacteraceae bacterium
AGAAATTATTGAAGACGCAAGAGAAATAGCCCGTTACGCTATTGAAGATTGTGTCAACAGAGGGTCACGGGATTGGAACACGATGAAGGCTCGTGTCAGAGATGAAGTTTCTCACCTTATGTTTGAAAAAACGGGCAGAAACCCGATGATTCTTTCCATAATAATGGAGGTTTAAAATGAAACTGAAAAATGTTGTCCGGAACTTTCCTGTTTTTATTATTGCGATAATTGCGGCAATTGTTTGCGCCGGTGTGACAGCTTTTGTTGGCGAATATATTATCGCCGCTGCTGAGCTGTGCCTCATCGTGGGCGTAATTTTAATTACCGTAGCGTATTATTCTGTTTATCGCAAGAGAAAGCAAGAGATGCTTAAAGTCATTTCTCAGGAAATAAGTTTTGCAGACGGCAACAGAAACACAGATTTCCCCATCCCCGTTCTTGTAAGTGACGAAAAAGGGAATTTTATATGGTATAATAAAGCCTTTGAAGATGTTGTGATTGACGGTAACGATTATTCATCACTCAACGATATTATTGATAATGGTCTTGATGTTTTAGCTGATTCACATATCAGAGGTGTCAATATCAGATGCGACGGAAAATATTTCAGTGTCTATTCTCAATGTGACGAAAAGCAGCGTATCTACTATTTTACAGATAATACAAAGCTTCGCCTTGTGGCTGATGAATTTATCAAAACAAGACCGGCTGTTGTGATTATGAATATTGACGGTGTTGATGAGCTTCAGCGAATATATAAAGACTCTGACTGCTCATCTATAAGAAACGGTGTAACAAGGCTTATCGAAGAATGGCTCTCGGAGTTTGACTGTATGATGATAAAAAGAGGTGACAGCTCTTTTGTTATTGTCACTAAAACAGCAGATATCGAAACTATGACAGAGAGAAAGTTTGATATTCTTGACCGTGTAAGAAATTATCAGTATAACGGTGAATCGCTCAGTCTCACCCTTTCAATCGGTGTGGGTGTTGATGGAGGAATCGGAAAATGCAATCAGGAGGCTAAGGCATCTCTTGAAATGGCATTTGACAGAGGCGGTGACCAGGCCGTTGTTAAGCGCAGCGAGTCTTATGAATTTTTTGGCGGTGTTTCAAAAAGCATTGAGCGACAAAACACAGTTAAAACAAGAATTATATCAAGTGATTTTGCCAGACTTATTGAAAATTGCAACAGAGTTATTGTTATGGGTCATAAATACCCCGACCTTGATGCCCTCGGTTCGGCGATAGGTATTGTTGCTGTTGCAAGAGCTTACGGCAAAGAGGCTTTTATTGCCACTAATTCTTACACAGCAGCGTCAAAACCCCTTATAGATTATCTTAAAGCCAATAATTTCGGTGACTATATAATTACTCACTCAAGGGCAAAAAATCTTTTGAGAAAATCAACTCTTCTCGTTGTTACCGACACTCATATTAAAAGCTTTACAGAGTGTCCGGAGCTACTTGAAAAAGCATCACAGACAGTGGTTATTGACCATCACAGAAAAGCTGTTGATTATATTGACAACGCAGATATTTTTTATCACGATCCGTCAGCATCATCCTCAGCCGAGCTTGTGACAGAGCTTATCGAGTTTTTGCCGGTTAAAATTAAAATCGGTTCGGTGGTTGCTGATTCATTACTTTCAGGTATTATGCTTGATA
Source organism: Acutalibacteraceae bacterium (assembly GCA_045647325.1). Lineage (GTDB taxonomy): Bacteria > Bacillota > Clostridia > Oscillospirales > Acutalibacteraceae > CAG-488. Next base: position 1,669 of record JAZRME010000031.1, read on the forward strand.
CCAAAAACTTTGTTTTAAGAACAGGCTCAAAAACTTTTGAAGCTGCTGCTTTTCTTAAAAAAGCAGGGGCTGACACAGTGAGAGTGAAACAGCTTTTTGCTGACAGTATGGAAGCTCATAAAACCAAAGGTGAGATAATTTCTTCGGCTGAAATTTATAAAAGCTGCGCTGTTGCAACCTGCAAAAGCAACACAGCTGAAGTGCGTGTTGTTTCTTCTCAGGCTGCTGATGAGCTTCTCAATATCAGAGATATCAGAGCATCGTTTGTTATATTCAAGGCTGATAACATAGTTAATGTTTCTGCCCGTTCAATGGGTCAGATAAATGTTCAGCTTGTTATGGAAAGTCTTGGCGGCGGCGGTCATCAGACAATGGCAGCGGCTCAGTTTGAAAACGAAACGGTGCAGGATGTTGCCGTTAAAGTCAAAGCTGCTATTGATAAATATATGAATTGATTGAAACTTTCAAGGAGGTATAATTATGAAAGTTATTCTTACACAGGATGTTAAAAATCTCGGCAAAAAAGGTGAAATGGTTACAACAAGCGATGGCTATGCCCGTAACTTTCTTTTTCCGAGAAAATTAGCTACAGAGGCTAACGCTCAGACTATGACAGAGCTTAAAAACAGAGAGGATTCTCAGAATCACAAAATCAAAGTTGAAAAAGAGGCTGCTAACGAAGCTGCTGCAATTCTTTCAGGTAAAACTGTTAAAATCACAGCCAAAGCCGGTCAGGGCGGCAGACTTTTCGGTTCTGTTACAGCTAAAGAAGTGGCTGAAACAATCAAAAAAGATTTTGGTGTTGTTGTTGACAAAAGAAAGATTACTGTCAGCGATATCAAAGCTTTCGGAACATATAAAGCTCAGGCAAAATTTTATCAGGGTATTACAGCTGATTTTTCTGTAATGGTAAGCGAGAGCTAAGAATTTTAATTTTCGGAGGATAAAAATGAATACTGATTTTAGTTCGACCGACGGACTCAATCTTCCTTACAGCCTTGAGGCTGAACAGGCTGTCCTCGGCAGTATCCTCATTGACCCTGCGTGTATGATGCAGGTGCAGGTAATTATCGGCCCGGAACATTTCTATCTGCCTCAGCATAAGGCGATTTTTACAACCATGGCAACCATTGAAGCTATGGGAGGAAAAATTGACCCGTTGATTGTTCTTGATAATCTTGTTAAAGACAAGGTTTATGACACAGCCTCGGGCAAAAATTATCTGTTCCAGTTAGCTGAGATTGTGCCTTCAACTGCGAATGTAGAGTCCTATGCAAAAATTGTAAGAGAAAAGTTTTACATAAGAACTCTTATCACTGCGTCAAAAGAAACAATTGATGACGCTACTTCTCAGGAGGCTGAGGCCGATCTGCTTCTTGATGCGGCAGAGCAGAGAATCTATAACATCCGTCAGGGCAAAAAGACAAACGACCCTTCAAAATTGGGCGATATTATTATCGGTGAGGTTTACACAACCCTTCAGCGTCTGACTTCAGAAGAAAAAGATTTATACAAAGGCTATCCGACAGGTTTTGCTGATCTTGATAAAATTATGACAGGTCTTCATCGCTCTGACCTTGTGCTTGTGGGCGCCAGACCTGCTATGGGTAAAACCAGTTTTGCCCTTAACCTTGCAAGAAATGTAGCGATGATCGGTAACCGAAAAACAATTATGTTTTCTCTTGAAATGACAAAAGAGCAGTTAGCGATGCGTGTTCTTGCCACAGAGGCGCGTGTTAACAGCGCAAAAATGCGAACCGGTGAGCTTGATGCTGAAGATTGGGAACGTCTCGGTATGGCAACAGGTGTTCTTTCAAAGTGTGAGCTTTATTTTGATGATACAAGCTCAATTACTGTCGCTGAGATGAAAGCGAAAATTCGCAGAATGAAAAATGTCGAGTGCGTTATCATTGACTACCTCGGTCTTATCAGACCGTCAGGCAGGGTAGAAAACCGTGTTCAGGCAGTCAGTGAAATTACACGTGAGCTCAAAATGATGGCTAAAGATTTATCAATTCCTGTTGTTGTCTGCGCTCAGCTTTCCCGTGGAACTGAGGGCAGAGGTAAGTCCCATCGTCCTCAGCTTGCTGACCTTCGTGAATCAGGCTCAATCGAGCAGGATGCTGATATTGTATTGATGCTTTACAGACCTGATTATTATAAAGGCGAAGAAGATGACGATAACACAGAGAATGATGACGGTGAGCAGGAGATAGCAAACCAGGCTGAAATTATCGTTGCTAAAAACCGTCACGGTCCCACAGAAACCGTTAAGATGGTCTGGGATGCAGACCATACCTTATTCATGGGCTTGGAGAAAATCAGAAATGATATGTAAAATTAAAGAAACCGTTGAAAAATACGGTATGTTTAATAAAAGCCGTAATGTTGTTGTGGGTGTTTCGGGGGGCGCTGATTCTTGCGCTTTGCTTGTTGCGTTAACTAAGCTTAAGGATGAGTATTCTCTTAACATCACTGCAGCTCACGTCAATCACGGAATCCGAGGTGACGAAGCTCTCAGAGATGAGTTGTTTGTCAAAAAGCTTTGTGACTCTCTTGGCGTTGATATCAGAATTGCTCATTTTGATGTTCCGAAAGTTGCTTGTGAAATGAAGCTCGGTATTGAGGAATGCGGCAGGAAACTGCGATATGAGTTTTTTAACAGTATCTGCCCTGATGCTGTAATAGCCACAGCCCACAATAACAATGATTGTTGTGAAACATTGATTTTAAATATCACAAGAGGTTCTTCAGCGAAAGGACTTGCGTCAATTCCGGCAGTCAGAGGGAATATCATCAGACCTCTGATAAACTGCACAAGAGCTGAAATTGAAACTTTTTGCGCTGATAACAAAATTGATTTTGTAACTGACTCAACAAATAACAGTGATGAATATACCCGCAATCGTGTCAGACACAATGTTATTCCCGTGCTGAAAGATATCAATCCGTCTTTTGAACAGGCTGCTGCAAGGCTTATGGAAGATATCCGCCTTGATAATGATTATTTTGATATTATTGTGAAAGATATTATCAATAAATCCCGATGTGATGAAGGCTATAAATGTGATGTTATTATTAAAAATCATATTGCCGTTATCAAAAGGGTTATTTCAAAGATTATTGAGCAGCAAACGGGATTGTGCCCTGAAAATAAACATATTTCTGCTGTCTGCAATATTCTATCCGGCGGAAAAACCCAGGTTTCAGGTGCAACTGTTGTGTTGGTCAGAAACGGTGTTCTTCGTTTTGGTGAGGCTGAATTGACTCAACCCTGGCGAAGTGAATTTGACTCGATGAAGGCTGAAGTCCCCGATGGTGAGGCATGTCTTGAAATTATTCATAATTTCGATTTAGCAAAGATACAGTTTGTTCATAAAAATGTGTTAGACTTTGATAAAATTGAGGGTAGTCTGATTTTAAGAAGCCGTGTTGAAGGTGACGAAATAAAAATTGCAGGAAGAAACTGCACTAAAAAATTAAAAAAGATGTTTATTGAAAATCATATTATTGATAAAAATTCAGTCTGTGTTATGGCTGATGATAAAGGTGTTGTGTGGGTTGAGGGCTTTGGCTGTGCCGAAAGATGCCGTATAACCGACAAAACACAAAAAATATTGGAAGTAAATATTATCAGGGGTGTTTAATATGAAAAACGATATTATGAAAGTATATTTTTCAGACGCCGATCTTCAGAATATTGTCAGCCGTCTGGGTAAACAGATCAGTGAAGATTATAAAGACAAAAATCTTTTACTTGTGAGCATTTTAAAGGGCTCGGTTGTATTTATGGCCGATCTGATGAGAAATATCACCATACCCTGCCGTATCGATTTTATGAGTGTTTCGAGCTACGGCTCAGGCGTTAAAACCTCAGGTGTTGTAAAAATCCAGAAGGACCTTGACATTAACCTTGAGGGTTATGACCTTCTTATTGTTGAGGATATTCTCGACAGCGGAAAAACGCTCAGCTATGTGAGAAAAATTCTCGAAGCAAGAAACCCGGCAAGCATTCGCATCTGTACCCTTTTTGATAAACCCGAAAGACGTGAGGCAGATGTTTATGCCGATTATTCAGGCGCTGAAGTGCCTGATGCGTTTATCGTGGGTTATGGCCTTGATTATGATGAGAAATATAGAAACTTACCGTATATCGGTGTTCTCAAGCCCGAAATCTACGCAGACTAATAAATAAAGACTTATCCGTTAGGAGTGAAATTCTTGGAAAATCCCAATAACAGACCACAAAAACCAAATCAGCCTAAAAAGCGAAATATACTTGTGTTTCTGCCCTATGTGCTTATTCCACTTGTTTTGATTTTTGGCGTGATGTTTGCTACAGATGCCGCCTCTCAGGAAAGGGCAGAGTATTATCAGGTTGTTCAATACTTTGATCAGGGCAAGGTTGATGAATTCAGCCTTAATATCACATCAGGTGCGCTTAAGTATAAGCTTAACGGCGATGAAACAACTTATGAATACACAGTTCCAAGCGTTAATGTTTTTCTTGAGGATGTTAACGAGACTGTTCGTGAGCATAACAAAAACGCCAAAACTGAAGACGAACTTATAAAATATGAATATACAAAAAGTTCATCTTCCTGGATCGTAAACCTCATCCCTTCATTTATTATGGTGGGTATCTGCGTTGTGCTTTTGTTTGTGATGATGAAACGAATGAATGGCGTCAGCGGTGATATGAACCGTACTATGAACTTCGGCAAGGTGAGAGTCAAACAGGCTAAAGATGCCAAAAAGACAACCTTCGCTCAGGTTGCAGGTGCCGATGAAGAAAAAGAAGAGCTTTCTGAGATGGTTGAGTTCCTCAAAGCTCCCGATAAATCCAGCGCTCTCGGTGCAAGAATTCCCAAGGGTGTGCTTCTTGTGGGCCCTCCCGGTACAGGTAAAACTTTACTTGCAAGAGCTGTTGCCGGTGAAGCAGGTGTGCCTTTCTTCTCAATTTCAGGTTCAGACTTTGTTGAGATGTATGTTGGTGTAGGTGCTTCAAGAGTAAGAGACTTGTTTGAAAAAGCAAAGAAAGATGCCCCTTCTGTTATTTTCATTGATGAAATTGATGCTGTAGGCCGTCATAGAGGTGCAGGTATGGGTGGCGGACACGATGAACGTGAACAGACCCTTAACCAGTTGCTTGTTGAAATGGACGGCTTCGGTGTTAATGAGGGCGTTATAGTTATGGCGGCAACAAACCGTCCTGATATATTAGACCGCGCACTTTTGCGTCCGGGTCGATTCGACCGTCAGATTACCGTAAACTATCCCGATGTTAAGGGTAGAGAAGAAATACTTAAGGTTCACTCACGCGGAAAGCCACTTGGTCCCGATGTAAATCTCGGCACTATTGCAAAATCAACATCAGGCTTTACGGGTGCTGACCTTGAAAATCTTCTTAATGAGGCTGCCTTACTTGCTGCTAAACGTAATAAAAAGGCAGTTACAATGACTGAAATCGACGAGGCAATCGTTAAAGTTGAGGTGGGGACTGAAAAGAAATCACATAAATATTCTGAAAA
>JAZRME010000032.1:0-4407 GCA_045647325.1 Acutalibacteraceae bacterium
GTTAACCATATCACCAACCATACCGCAGAGAATACGGCGGAAGTATTCGTGGCGGGGATAAGAAAGGAATGAGCGGGAGTCTGTGATCATGCCGACAAACTTGCCGAGCACACCGAGGTTGCCGAGAGCTTTGAGCTGCTCACGCATACCGTCAAGGTTATCATTAAACCACCAGGCAGAGCCGAACTGAATTTTGGATGCTGCTTCATCAGATTGGAAGTTGCCGAGCATTGAGCCGAGAACATAGTTGTCTTTGGGGTTGAGAGTGAACAAAACAGTTTTTGGTAAAGCGCCTTCAGCGTCAAGGCTGTCAAGCATTCTTGACAGTGAGAATGCAATTTCTCTGTCGTCAATTGAGTCAAAGCCTGTATCTGGACCCAATGAATTAAACATACGGGCGTTGTTGTTGCGCATAGCTCCGATATGAATTTCACAACCCCAACCGCGTTTTGCATACTCTTTTGCAAAAAATCTGAAAAGCTCTGTGCGCCATTTGTCATTTTCTTCAACTGAAATAGCTTCACTCTTAACAGCTTTTTTGAAAATAGCCTCAAGCTCGTCAGGCGTGGCTCTGTTATAAGGCACATAAGTGAAAGCGTGGTCACTTGCACGGCAACCGAGTTTTTCAAACAAATCAATTCTTGTTAAAAGAACATCAGTCATTTCTTTGTAAGAATCTATTTTTACACCGCTTACTTCTTCAAGACTTCTGAGCCACGGAATAAATGTGGGAAGATCAACATAAAGCGCTTTATCAGGGCGGAATGCCGGGAGAACTTTACATTTGAAAGAGTCATCTTTTGCAAGAAGTTCGTGATATTCAAGAGTGTCAGCTGAGTCATCTGTTGTGCAAAGATGTGAAACATCTGAGTTGACTATAAGCTCTCTGGGGGTGAAACCGCCTGATGCGATTTTATCGTTGGCGGCTGTCCAGATTCTGTCAGCGCTTTTTTCACTCAGAGGCTCATAGATGTCAAAATATCTCTGCAACTCAAGGTGAGTCCAATGATAAAGGGGGTTACCGATAAGATAAGGCATAACCTTTGCCCATGCCTTGAATTTTTCATAACCCGAAGCGTCGCCTGTAATGTATTTTTCATTGATGCCGAAGCCTCTCATTGCGCGCCATTTGTAATGGTCACCTGCAAGCCAGAGAAAAGCAATATCTTCGGGCTGTTTGTTTTCATAAATCTCTTTGGGGGAAAGGTGACAATGCCAGTCAAAAATAGGCATTTTATCGGCATAATCGTGAAAGAGGGTTTTTGCCGCATCATTATTGAGCAAAAAGTCTTTGTCCATAAATTGTTTCATAAATAGCAATCCTTTCGTGGAATCTGATTGAATAGATTTTTAATTTGAATGCTCAGAGCAACCAACCGTTAGGTCTTGAGCCTTTCTGACGAATGGGGGAGACGGGCTCGTCTTTTTCTTTTTCTACCTGTTCTGAGGGCTTTTCTTCAATAACGGGAACCGTTGCAACCTCAACAGTTGTGTCAGCAACAGCGACAACACCCGTAAGCTTTGATAAAAGCTCAATTGCAGAAGCTGCACCGTCAGAATTTATAGAGTAATAAGTAGCTGTGCCTGATTTTCTGCTTTTGATAATGCCCGAAACACACATCAGTTTTATATGATGAGACAGGGTGGACTGACCGATGCTCATCTTTTCAAGAATCTCACTGACACACTTTTCTCCGTCAAGCAAAAGCTCAAGCACCTTAAGTCTGTTTTCATCGCTGAGAGCCTTAAAGACATTTGCGTTATCGGTATAATTATCTGCCATAAAATCACCATCCGTTTGAGTTATTTTATATTATTGAGTATGCGTTCTGATTCGGTTGAAAGTTCTGTAGCCTTTTCTTTAATAGAAATAAGAAGGTTTCGCTTTTGCAGAATGTCGCTGTCGCTTAAAAGCCGGGCTTTAAAATCAAAATCTTCAGCCATATATCTGCAGTAAGGGTTTTCGCCATTCTCGTCTTTTTGAAATTTATCAGCGTTTTCTGTTTCAAGCGCCTGTCTGAAAAGTTCGGTAATAACCTCTTGTTGACTCTCATTGTCAGGGCTGTCAAAAATACGGTCAATGCTTTGAGAAATATAGGCGATTCGTTTCATTTGCTTTATTTCAGCGTCAAATTCTTCAAACTCAAACTTGCCGTAACTGTCGGTCTGAACAGCTTTGTGATACATACTGCCAAAAATCTCGGTGTATTTTTTTTCAAACTGATTACAAAGAATGTCACCTGCGATAGTATAAAAATTCAGCTCATTATATTTTGATATGATGTCGTTGAGTTCGTTGCTTTTTCTACGGACAGTCATATCAACACAGTTGCTGTTGTTGACAGACTCACAAACTCTGACAAAACTGATTTTTTTGCGTATATCAAGTTCATCGGTGAGTTTTGATAACTCAGATTTAAGTGAAAGAAAAAATTCTTTTTTGCTTGTTTTTTCGTCCTCTGAATGAAACCTTTTGATAAAGCCGTATTTATAAGAGACAGCACCGATAAAAAGAACTGTAATAATGCTGATGATTATTATCGAGGTGTCTGACAGAAGAATTTCTAATAAAGTGTTTATGTTCATGATTTGCTCCTGAAAAATTGCCGTTGATATAAGTAACCTGAAAATATCACAAGTTATATACAGTAAGTATAATATCGCTAAATAAAAGTGTCAAGAAAAAAATAAACCGACGCCGAAGCATCGGTTTGAATATATTACCACCAAGCACCAATTATAGAAGAAACGATTGCAAAAATTTCTCCAATTATACACAAACTAAGACCAATGTACTTATAGGATTGCTTGATTTCCTTAATTCCTAAAACTATACCAATTATGCATATAATGTGACCTGCAATTGCTAACAACCACGATACAATCATTCCGATAATTCCAAGAACAATTGTAGTTGGAAAAGTAGAGGAAAGATTGTCGATTGATGAGTCTGCTGTATCATCTTCAACGATTGTACAATTTGGTTCTGGTTTTGAAGGTAATAAAGAATGTTTTTGTGCATAGAGTGGGTCAAATTTGCATATAAGCTCAATTATAAAAGGATCTTTATGCTTGAATGATATTTCCTCCAACTCTTTAACAAATGCAGCTTTTGTGGAATCAATGAGATTTATGCACCATTGTTTGCTTCCAGTAGCCCCACCCAACGCTCTTATTGCTCCTGCTAAATCGATACTTTGCCTTTGATAAACAACAGTAACATCGTACATTTTGTTAATGTAAACAGCTATTTTTTGCAAAACTTCTTCTTTGTTTTCTTTTGTAGTTTCGTAATAATCGCTTATGACTGCTATGGAACGATTGAGAACTTCAAATTTCTGCTGACGCTTAAAGTAATTTGAGTCGGTCATAGCAAGCATCGCTTTACCATAAGAGCTAAAAAATACAGCTTCAATATTATCGGGAGCGTTCTGTTCAACCATATTGTAGTATTTTTCAACTTCTTCCCAATCTTCTTTTGCCAATGCACGCTGTGCATTTTGCAGATATTTTTTGACATAAGGTGAGTTGTCAACTTGAACAGTACCTTGAACTTCTACTGCGCCCTCAATCATCATTTTCTTGGCTTCTTTAGGTGAGTATTTAACACTGCAAAACTGACATACAAAATAGCCATCTTGTTTTACAATATCTTTTGATCCACACATTTCACAAACCAAAGCCTTCATGATCTTTCTCCTTTTAAAGTATGACATTCACTGAATGTCACATTTGGGAGGATTATAGCATATAATTTCTTTGATGACAAGCACTAAATGTCAAAATGGGGGCTTTATATGTTTATTAATAAGACGAAAGACGGCAGAAACAATGTCTGCGGTCTGAATATTGCGACTTTTCGCAAAGAAAAACGACTATCTCAGCGAGAACTTGCTGATTTGCTTCAGCTTTCAGGTCTTGATGTGGATAAAAATGCAATTCAGCGCATTGAATCAGGTCAACGCTTTGTTACTGATATAGAGTTGATTTATCTTTCTCAGGTGCTTGAAAAAACGTATATCGATTTACTGAAAAAATAAAGGGGTAATGTGGCTTTTAAAACCATATTACCTCTTGTCTGTTTTATTGGTTAACAGATTGGTTAAGCCTTCTCTTCGGGGTATTCCTACTTATAGGGTAAAGTAGTCGATGTCCACATCAACCTTTCTGACAGTAAGGGTGGGTCTCCGTGCCCACCCGAAAACTTGCCGGAATGAGCTTTTTCGGGTTGCCGAGTCGTCAACCCTTACAGAATGCTATCGTTAACCAACTATATTTCTTCGGCTCCCTCTGACGAGGGAGCTGGGTCGCAGACCCTGAGGGAGAGATGATTTTGCGTTAAATTTATTGCTTTTTCAAGGCTTTTTTGTATCTCTCCCTCCGTCTTTTGCTACGCAAAATCCACCT
>JAZRME010000033.1:0-10602 GCA_045647325.1 Acutalibacteraceae bacterium
ATATACCGGTGCGGTTTGTAAATTATGCCGCCGTGAGGGCAAGAAACTTTTCCTTAAAGGTGAAAGATGCTACACACAGAAATGTGCTCTTGAGCGTCGTTCATATGCTCCCGGTCAGCATGGTCAGAGCCGCAAAAAGACTTCGGAATATGGTATGCAGCTTCGTGCTAAACAGCAGGCAAGACGCTACTATGGCATTAACGAAAGCCAGTTCCGTAAATATTTCGCAATGGCAGAGCGTAAGCAGGGTAAGACAGGTGAAAACCTTCTCAGAATCTGTGAAAGCCGCCTTGACAACGTTGTTTATCTTTTGGGCTGGGCTAACTCCCGCGCAGAAGGCAGACAGCTTGTAACACACAATCATTACCTTGTAAACGGCAAGAAGGTTAACATTCCTTCAATTCTTCTCAGAGCCGGTGATGTTATCACTATCAAAGAAGGCAGCCGTGACAGTGAAAAAATCAAAGCTGTACTTGAAACAAACGGTTCTCGCCCTGTTCCTCAGTGGCTTGACAAAACATCAACTTACGATGCTAAGATTGTTAATCTTCCGGAACGCGATCAGATCGCAACTCCTGTTGAAGAACAGCTTATCGTTGAGTTCTATTCAAAATAATAATTACTAAGCAGTTTTTGCTGTAAATTACAAGGAGGGTTTTGAATGATAGGAATCGAAAAGCCCAAAATCGAAACAGCTGAAGTTTACCCTGACGGTACTTACGGCAGATTTGTGGTTGACCCGCTTGAGAGAGGTTACGGAACAACTCTCGGCAACAGCTTGAGAAGAGTTCTTCTTTCTTCTCTTCCGGGATACGCTATCACATCTGTTAAAATCGATGGTATTCTTCATGAGTTCTCAACTATTCCCGGTGTTAAGGAAGATGTAACTGAGATTGTTCTCAACCTTAAGAGCGTTATCCTTAAGATTCACGGTGAAGGCCCCAAAACTATATTTGTAGATATGAAGGGCGAGGGTGAACTCAAAGCGGGTTGCTTTAAATGTGATTCGGATGTAGAGATTCTTAATCCCGAGCTTCACATCGCTTCCCTTGATTCTGATGCTGATGTTCATATGGAAATCACATGTGACAAAGGCAGAGGATATGTGTCAGCAGATAAAAACAAGCAGGAAATGAAGCCTGTTATCGGTGTTATTGCTGTTGACTCAATTTTCTCACCTGTTTTAAAAGTGAACTATACAGTCGAGAACACACGTGTTGGTCAGATTACCGACTATGACAAGCTTACGCTTGAGGTGTGGACAGATGGTACAATTTCTTCAAAAGAAGCTGTATCTCTTGGCGCCAAGATCCTCAACGATCACCTCAGTCTCTTCGGTGACCTCTCAGATGAGGCATTTGAAACAGAGATTATGGTTGAAAAGAGCAAGAATGGCAAAGAAAAAGTTCTGGAGATGACCATTGAGGAACTTGACCTGTCTGTGCGTTCTTTCAATTGCTTGAAGAGAGCAGGTATAAACACAGTTGAAGATTTGATCGGAAAGTCAGAAGACGATATGATGAAGGTTCGTAACCTCGGCAGAAAGTCACTTGATGAAGTTGTTGCAAAACTTGCTTCATTGGGCTATGACCTTCGCAGAGACGACGAATAATTTTCGCTGTATTTCGAATTTTTAAGGAATCCAACCTATTAACGGTAAAGGAGTGATTTTAATGCCCGGTTCCAGAAAGCTTGGTAGAGCAACTGACCATCGTTTGTCAATGCTCAGAGGCATGGTAACTTATCTTTTAGAGAGCGGCAGAATAGAAACCACCGTTACAAGGGCAAAAGAAGTTCGCGCAATGGCTGAAAAAATGATCACCACTGCTAAGGACGATAGTCTTCATGCAAGAAGACAGGTTTTAGCTTACGTTACTAAAGAGGACGTAGTTAAAAAGCTTTTTGATGAGATTGCCCCCAAATATAAGGACGTTAACGGCGGCTATTGCCGTATCATCAAAACAGGAGCTCGTCGTGGTGACGCTGCAGAAATGTGCATCATCGAACTTATCGACCCTGCAAACAAATAAGTTTAACCAAATTAAGAGCTACCCACTCGGGTAGCTCTTTTAGTTTTTTCTTATGAGTTTTTTTATCCAATTAACTTCTTCGGTGTCTATTGCGCCAAAAAAGCGTAATGCTGATACATATAAAACAGATTGAGCAATAATATAAAATGCAGCTGAGATTTTGTGATTTATATCCGGAGTTAAAACGCTGCCCACAAACTCAACACAAAGACACGCTGCAATAATACTCAAAAACGGAATAACTAAGTCCTTAAACAAATCAACAGTTATTTCACTCACAACGCCTACACGGCGAAAACTGAAAATAAAGTTGATCAGTTCACTCAGATAAATAACAAAAATATACCCTTTAACCCCCATTACGGGAATCATAAAATAAACAAACACAACACAGCTGCCGGCATCAATTATGTTATATTTCATATAGCTGATCTGTTGGTCAAGACCTTTGAGAATTCCGTCAACTGTAGTGTCCATATACATAATAATCACAAGCGGAGCGAGAATTTTAATATAAAAACCGCAATCTGTGTTGCCGTAAAAAGCTAACGACAGTCGCTCACCGTTAAAAAATATTATACCTGCCGTGCCGATTGAAAACATAAGAGCTAAATGAACAACCCGCCTGATTATGTAATGGATTCTCTTTTTTTGACCCGAAACGTGATGAGATGAAATTTCAGGAACAAGCAACCCGGAAAGAGATGTTATCAGCGCAGCAGGGTATAAAACAATCGGCAACGCCATTCCGTGAACGGTGCCGTATGTGGCTATTGATTTTTCGGCTGAGCCACCCGACTTTTTCAAGCCTTTCGGAATCAATATATGTTCAATCGTTGTTAAAACAGACCTCATTTCTGATCCGATAGCGTCAGGTAAGGCGATTCTCAAAATATTTTTTATCGTATTTTTAGAGTGTTTGTCTTTTTCTTGTCTTGAAGAAAATCTGTATGTCAGATAAGAGCAACCCAAGGAAAACATTTCTGAGAGTGAAATACCGCAAACAACTCCGTTGCAAAATTTTTCTATAGTTTTTTCATCAACGCTTTTCACAAATAAAACAGTTATACCTATTTTAAATATCTGTTCGCAAAGCTGAATAAAAGTATATCGCTTGATTTTGCTTTCTGCTGTGAAATATCCGTTAAGCGCTGCCGACATAGATACAAAAGGCAGACTGATACTGAGTGTCTTTAATGATAGGGCGGCGCCCGGATGTCCGATCCATTGTTCAGCGATGATATCAGCTGCTCCTGTGAGGATAATGCTGACTCCTGTTGCGCAAAAAACGGCGTAAATCAGACATTTATTCATAATCTGCCGTTGATTTTGTTTTCCTACAGCGAGGCTGTCTGCTATGAGTCGCATAGATGCAAGGCGGATACCTGCTACAGAAAAAGTGGTTGCCGTAGCATAAACTGCAGAAATCAGCTGAAACAATCCTATTCCTTCAGCTCCGATAATGTTTGTAAGATAAACATTAAAACTTACAGAAACTGTGCGCATCAGAAACGCTGTCGCTGTGAGCATAACAGTGTTAATAAAAAGTTTTTTTGCGTTACTCATTCAATCCCCCTGATTGTCTGTATAAAAATGTTTATATCAGAAATATTGTTATTGTAATAATTGCAGATTTATGTTAAAATTTTATTAGAGGTGAGTTTAATGAGAAAATTATTAAGTTTGATTCTGGCGTTGATTATGCTTGTGTCTTGCGTAACCGTAGCTTTTGCTGACAGCGACGACGGTTATGTGCCTGTTATACATATCACAGGTATGGCAAACACTAATCTTGTTATGGATTTAGGTCTTGAAACAGAAAAGCAGGTTTTTGGTGCTGAAGAAGAAGACATGAATACAATGATTAAAAATCTGATTGCACCTGTGCTGTTTTTCCTTCTCGGTGGCAGCGAGGAGCGATTTGCCAAATCATTAGTTGAGGTTGTCAAGCCTGTTTTTGAATATATCAAGTATGATAAGAATGGTGACTCAGCTTACAATGTTACCATTGATCGTCAGCCGAGAGTTGAGTTCGGTTACAGTTCATTTATCTATGACTGGCGTGCCGACCCCATGGTTGTCGCTGATGAGCTTAAGGCTTTTATTGATGAAGTCAAAGCTTTTTACGGCAGTGAAAAGGTTTCGCTTATCGCTGAAAGTATGGGTGGCGTTATGGCTTCGGCTTATATTTACAAATATGGCTATTCCGACCTTGAAGCTGTGATTTATCGTTCAACTGCTATGTATGGTTTAACAATGATTGGTGAGCTCTTTACCGGCAGTGTTGATTTAGAGACCAAAGCTCTCGCTGATTATGTAAACAATTTTATGCTTGGTGAGTCTTCACAGCAGGTTGTTATCCGTAGTCTTATCAAAAATGTAGCTCCGTTTATTGTTAACCCTCTTGTTAATAAAATAATTCGTTTGTTCAAGAGTCAGGGTGGTTATATCTATGATGAGTTTTTAATAGATATTTTCGGATACCTTCCCGGTCTGTGGAGTTTTGTCCCTGCTGAATATTACGAAGAAGCTAAGACTTTTATGCTTGACGAAACTGAAAATGCTCAGCTTATTGAAAAAATTGATGTTTATCAGTATGAAGTAAGACCGTCAATAAACTCCACTATCAAGGCTATGGAAGCTGACGGTGTTACAGTTGCATTTGTTTCACATTACGGATTCAGCGGAATTCCTGTAACGCAGAACAGGTCATATATGGCTGATGCCCTTATCGACACAAAATATACCTCAGGTGGAGCTACCTGCAGTGATTATGGCTCAACTCTTGGTGACAATTATGTTCAGGCTGTTAATGACGGTCATAATCATATTTCACCTGATAATATGATTGATGCTTCAACCTGCCTCCTGCCTGAAAAAACATGGTTTGTTAAGGGAATGCTTCACACATGGTACAGTGATGATTATTGCGATTTATATGCATATATTCTTGATCAGGACGGTGAAGCTACTGTTCATTCAAATGAGCGTTTCCCACAGTTTTTGATGAATAATGAGGATGACGGAACAACGCTCCCTATGACAGAAGACAATATGAATTTTAACAATGATAAAGTGACAATAGGAATTGCTTTTGATTTTATAAAAGGGCTGTTTGCCGAATAAAAACAACGACGGATATTTTTGATATCCGTCGTTTCTATGTTGACAAAAGTATATAATTTTGCTAAAATACCATTCGTTGAATATACGGAAGCGTATCGAAGTGGTCATAACGGGACTGACTCGAAATCAGTTGTACCTCACGGTACCGTGGGTTCGAATCCCACCGCTTCCGCCAACAAAAAACGCACGTTTGTCTGCTGACAAAGGTGCGTTTTTTGAATGATGTTGGCTACGCCTAATGATGTGTGTCTACGCCACTTTTTGAGGCAAACATCGCATCACTTATTACAGCGTAGCGATATCACCTATCACTTATTTGCAAATTATTTTGTTTTATGATATATTATATTCGGTGATTTTATGAAAAATATTTTAGTTGATCAGATTAAAAATGCAGATTTTAAGATAAGCACCTATAGCCCTGTGCTTCGCCCGTTTGATGGCTCTGTGGTGGTGGCGGACCCGTCTTTACTCACGCCTGACGAAGCTCATGACGGCAAGTGGCATATGTTTTTTCACACAAATCTCGGGGTTTATCAGTTTTTAAGTGATGACGGAATCAACTTTAAAAAAGTGCAGAAGGTTGTTCCGAGAGCTATGCGTCCGAATATAAATGTTATCGGTGGCAGGTATTATCTTTTTTATGAGCATACACGTTCTCTTGCTGCCAACGCTCTTAATGTGGTGAATGCTGTGCCATGGAAATCGGAAATTTATGTGACCGAAAGTGATGATCTTCTTCATTGGTCAGAGCCGAAGCCTGTTATCACCAACACACGCAGCTATGAACAAAGCGAAAGGGGAATGTCAATTTCAAATCCCTTTCTCTTGCAGGAGGAGGGTGTCAACCGCCTCTATTATTCCTGTGGTCTGACTTATATTGATGATTGTCGTTTTTGTGAGCCAACTTATATCAACTATGCTGAAAGTGAGCAGCTTACAACAGGCTATGTTTCTGCTGAAAAACCACTTATTTCTCCCGATAAAAACAGCCCTTATCTCAACCTTTGTTCGGGCTGTCTTAAGGTTTATAAACTTGCTGACGGCTATATCGGAATTCAGAACGGAATTTATGAAAAAGACGGAAAAAGCCATTCTGCAATTATTCTTCTGACATCCTCTGACGGGTTGCACTTTGAGTTTGAAAAGGTGCTTGTTGAGCCTTCGGTTGTTCACGGAAAAAATTGGATGAAGCAGTTTGTTTATGCAAGTCATCTTGTAAAATGCGGTAATACTCTGCGCCTTTATTTTAACGCAAGAGACACTTCAAATATTATTTTTGGCAGAGAATGTATCGGCTTCGCCGAAGCGCAGTTATAAAATGTATAACCCTTTCAGAATTTGGAATACTTATTTCTGAAAGGGTGATTTTTTTGATAGAAAAAGATACAATCAATCTTTTGCGTGAATGTGACGCAGGGGTGAAAATGGGTATTTCTTCAATTGAAGATGTTATCGGCTCAGTAAAGAGTGAAGAAATGAAAAAATATCTTCAGGAATGTAAAGCTGAACACGATAAGCTTGACACTGAAATTCAGCAGGAGCTTGAGCGATTTAAAGACGAAGGCAAAGACCCTAATCCTATGGCTAAGGGTATGTCCTGGATAAAAACAAATGTAAAAATGGCGTTTAACGGCAGTGACGAAACTATAGCTGATCTGATGACCGATGGATGCAATATGGGGGTTAAATCTCTTAATAAATATCTCAATGAATATGAGGCAGCCGATGAAAAGTCAAAAGATATCGCAAAGCGCCTGATTAACCTTGAAGAGCGCCTTGCGATTGATATAAGAAAATATCTCTGAATTTTTAACAAACAAGGGAGGGTATCATTTTACCCTCCCTTGAAACTATTTTAAATTGACGAATGCTTTGATTTTTTCTGCGTCTTTATATCCTTTTTCATACAAAGCGTGGAGCTTGTCTTTATCTTTTGTAAGTGTGCTTACCCCGCAACAGTCATCAGGGGCAACAATAAGACATTTGCCTTGTTTTTGCAATTCAAGGGCAAGGTCGAGGCCTTTTTTGTAATTGGCAGATTTTTGTATAAGCTTCTCTGCCAATAAAGGATAATTCTTTCTTATCATTTTTGCCATTTTTGTGTCACGGGCAAGGGTGTCGGTGATTTCGACAGGCTTTGTGAGTATCAACACAAGTTTATCGCATCCGTCATCAAGTGCTTTCTGAACAGGCACAGGGTCAGAAACACCACCGTCATAATATTCTCTGCCGTTTATTTTATATCCTTTACAAACGGCAGGTATGGCAGAGGATGCTTTCAGAATGGTATAATCATCAAGCTTCATATCGTGCTTTGTGAAATAGTATGGTTCACCCGAAAGTGCATCAGAAACAACAATAGTAAGATTGGTTTCGTGATTAAGAGCCGTCATAAAATCAAGAGGGTCTTCACAGTCAGAATTTGACATTTCACTGTAGATATAATCAAGGTTGATATACCGGCCGAATTTAATCAGGTTGCCGAAGCTCATATATTCTTTTCTGCCTGAGTAATCGTGATAATAACGGTAAGTTCTTCCTCTTTGATTGGCGAGGTAAGTTATGGTGTTTGCGCTTCCTGCAGAAACACCGATGCAATAATCAAATTTAATCTCATCATCAAGGCAACGATCAAAAACTCCTGAACCGTAAATTCCACGGAGTCCGCCGCCGACATCAATAACACCTATCATAATTTTTTACCTATCTGAACAGCGATATGAGTTCAGCCGTTTCTTCAATTTCTTTTTGTATATTCATAATATAACTTTCGGTTTCTTTGTCACGGATAAGATACCTTGCAGCTTTGCGTAGGTTACGCAAAAAAGCTTTGTCAGGCTTTATATCTTCTTTGATAATCGGGCAGGTAGCGTATCCTCTTAGATCTTTGATAACACTCACTTTGTCACCGTCAATTTTAGGATAAAACGGATAAATTCTACAGGCGAGGGGACGTTCGCTTCTGTTACAGGTGCCGTTGCAGATTATCATTTTATATCCGTGATTGCCGTCAGTTTCTCTGATTGTGAAATCAGGGTTGTTTTTATATAACTCCTCTTCACCGGGGAAAAGCCACATACCTGTGTTTTCGTCACCTTTACAACAAAGTCCGTTGCAAAGCTTTCCGCAGTTGAATCTTCCTAAGGGTGTGGAGCGTTCAAGTAATGCTCTCGCTTTGATTAAATTATCATTCATTTTAATCACCTGATATAATTATATCACAAAGTGTTGACTTTTTCAAATCATAGTGATAAAATTATATAAATCGTTGACGCAGAAGGCAACGCTTATAACGTGAATCAGAGAGTTTCTGCCCTTGGCTGAAAGCAGAAATATCACCGGAGCTGTTGTTACCACTGCCGAGAGCTGCCGAAATAAGGTAAGCCGTGAGCCGCGTTAAGGCGTTGAGTGGCGGGTAACCGCAAACCGGGTGGAACCGTGGAGTATATTATGCTTCATCCCAGTGTATGGGGTGGAGCTTTATTTTTTTGGAGGTATATATATGATTAATGTAACATTAAAAGGCGGAGTTGTTAAAGAGTATGCTGAAGGCACAACAGCTCTTGAAGTAACAAAGAGCCTTGGCATGGGTCTTTATAAGGCTGCTTGTATTTGCAAAATCAATGACGTTTATTGCGATTTAAGAACTCCTCTTACTGAGGATTGCACTCTTGAGATTCTTTCTTTTGAGGAGGATGAGGAAGCTCAGCGCTGCTTTCGCCACACTGCCTCACATGTTCTTGCGCAAGCTGTTAAAAGGCTGTTCCCGCAAGCGAAACTGGCCATTGGCCCTGCTATTGACGGCGGATTTTATTACGACTTTGATGTTGAAAAAGCTTTCACAACAGACGACCTCGACGCAATCGCAGCAGAAATGAAAAAAATTGTTAAAGAGGCGCTTCCTCTTGAACGATTTGAGCTTGAGCCTGAAGAAGCCATTAAGCTTATGGAAGAAAGAAATGAACCCTACAAGGTTGAACTTATCAAAGAACACGCAGGTAAGGGTGAAAAGATTTCATTTTTCCGTCAGGGTGAATTTGAAGAGCTTTGCGCAGGTCCTCATATTCCTGACACAGGCAGAATCAAGGCTTTTAAAATCACATCATGCACAGGCGCTTATTGGAGAGGCGACTCAACCAAAAAGATGCTTCAGAGAATTTATGCAACTGCATTCACAAAGCAGAGCGTAATGGAAGAGCATCTTGCAGCCCTTGAAGAGGCTAAAAAGCGTGACCATAACAAGCTCGGTCGTGAACTTGAGCTTTTCACAACTGTTGATACAATCGGTCAGGGCCTTCCCATTCTTCTTCCTAAAGGAACATTCATTGTTCAGACTCTTCAGCGTTTTGTTGAAGATGAAGAAGCAAGAAGAGGTTGGGTGCGCACAAAAACTCCTCTTATGGCAAAGAGCGATCTTTACAAAATTTCAGGCCATTGGGATCATTATAAAGACGGTATGTTTGTTATGGGTGATGAAGAAAAAGATGATGAAGTTTTTGCTCTTCGTCCTATGACATGCCCCTTCCAGTATCAGGCATATCTCAACCGTTCAAGATCTTACCGTGATCTTCCTATGAGATTGGCTGAAACATCAACTCTTTTCAGAAACGAATCTTCAGGCGAAATGCACGGTCTTATCCGTGTTCGTCAGTTCACAATTTCTGAAGGTCACCTTATGTGCCTTCCCGAGCAGCTTGCTGATGAATTCAAGAGCTGTCTTGATCTTTGCATCTTTATGCTCAAAACTCTTGGTCTTTATGAAGACGTAAGCTACCGCTTCTCACAGTGGGATCCTGCTGATACAGAAAAATATATCGGCACCGCTGAGCAGTGGGATGAAGCTCAGGGCGTTATGAAGGAAATTCTTGATGATATCGGCCTTAATTATAAAATCGGTATCGGTGAAGCAGCGTTCTACGGTCCCAAACTTGACATACAGATTAAGAATGTTTACGGTAAGGAAGATACTCTTATCACAATCCAGATTGACCAGATGCTTGCTGAAAAATTCGGTATGGAATATGTTGCAAGTGACGGAACAAAGAAGAATCCTTATATCATTCACAGAACTTCAATCGGTTGCTACGAAAGAACTCTTGCATTGCTTATTGAAAAATATGCAGGTGCTTTCCCTGTATGGCTTGCTCCTGTTCAGGTTAAGCTTCTTCCTATCGCTGACAGACATCATGACTATGCTTATGAAATCGCAGCAAAGCTTGAAAAAGCAGGTATCCGTTGCGAGGTTGACACAAGAAGCGAAAAGACAGGTTACAAAATCCGTGAAGCTCAGCTTGAGAAGGTACCTTATATGCTTCTTATGGGTGACAAAGATATTGAAGCAGGTTCAGTTTCAGTGCGTAAACGTGGTGAGGGTGACATTGGTGCAGTGAACGTTGATGAATTGCTCAAAGCAATTCTTGAAGACGTTGAAACAAAAGTTATC
>JAZRME010000034.1:0-5258 GCA_045647325.1 Acutalibacteraceae bacterium
CCTCACGGTGACGCCTCTGTTTATGATGCGATGGTAAGACTTGCCCAGACTTTTTCAATGAGATACACTCTCGTTGACGGTCACGGTAACTTCGGTTCAATCGACGGTGACCCACCCGCTGCTTACCGTTATACAGAGTCAAGAATGAGCAAGATTTCACTTAAAATGCTCACAGATATTGATAAAAATACAGTTGACTTTGTTTCAAACTATGATGACCGTCTCAAAGAACCCACCGTTCTTCCCACAAAGTTCCCCAATCTTCTTGTAAACGGCTCAACAGGTATCGCTGTCGGTATGGCAACCAACATCCCTCCTCACAATATGGGTGAGGTTATTGACGGTATGTGTTGCGTAATTGACAACCCTGACGCCACTCTTGATGAGATTATGGAACACATCAAAGGACCTGACTTCCCCACTAACGGTATTGTTATGGGCAGGGCAGGTATCCGTGCTGCTTACGGTACAGGACGAGGCAAAATTACCGTCAGAGCCAGAGCAGAAATTGTTGAAAAGAAAAACGGCAGATTTGAAATTCAGGTAACCGAAATACCTTACGGTGTAAACAAGGCTCGTCTTATCGAGTCAATTGCCGATCTGGTTAAAGATAAGAGAATTGAAGGCATATCCGATGTCAATGACTATTCTTCACGCCACGGAATGCATATTTCAATTGACCTCAAGCGTGACGCTAA
Source organism: Acutalibacteraceae bacterium (assembly GCA_045647325.1). GTDB lineage: Bacteria > Bacillota > Clostridia > Oscillospirales > Acutalibacteraceae > CAG-488. The sequence continues at coordinate 699 of JAZRME010000034.1, forward strand.
CCCACAGGTTGTTCTTAATCAGCTTTATTCTTACACTCAGATGCAGACAACTTTCGGCGTTATTATGCTTTCGATTGTTAACGGTGAGCCCAAAATTCTCACCCTTAAGCAGGTTCTTGAGGAATATATCAACTTCCAGTGCAGCGTAATTCGCCGCCGCACAGAGTTTGATCTTAAAAAAGCTCAGGAAAGAGCACATATTTTAGAAGGTCTTCTTACTGCTCTTGATTTTATTGATGAGGTTATTGAAATTCTCCGTAAATCAAAGAGTATCGCAGAAGGTAAAGAGGCTTTGATGGCTCGTTTCGGCCTCGACGATGTTCAGGCTCAGGCTATCGTTCAGATGCGACTCGGTCAGTTGACAGGTCTTGAACGCATCAAGATTGAAGATGAACTCGCAGAGCTTAAAAAGAGAATTGCTGAGTTTATTGAAATTCTTTCAAATCACTCAAAAGTGCTTGAAATCATCAAAAACGAAGCTCTTGAAATAAAAGATAAATTCGGTGATGAGCGCAGAACTGAAATTATGAATGTCAGCGGTGAGGTTGATATCGAGGACCTTATTCCTGAAGAAGACAGTGTTTTCACTCTTACCAATTTCGGTTATATCAAGCGTATGCCGTCTGACACTTATCAGAAGCAGAACCGAGGCGGTAAAGGTATCAAAGGCCTCACAAGACGAGAAGAGGACTATGTTCAGACAATGTTCACAGCCTCAACTCACGATGTGATCGCTTTCTTCACCACCAAGGGTAAGCTTTATCGCCTTAAGGGTTATGAAGTTCCCGAGGCTTCAAGAAACTCAAGAGGTATTAACATTGTCAACGTTCTTCCTCTTGAAAATAACGAAAAAATTTCAGCTATGATAAGACTTCCTCAGGATGATGAGGGCAAATATCTCTGTATGGTTACCCGCAAGGGTATTATCAAGCGCTCTGCACTTGAGCTTTACAGAAATGTAAGAAAATCAGGTCTTATTGCTATTAACCTTGACGACGATGATGAACTCGCATGGGTACGTGTTACTGACGGTAACGACAAACTCATAGTTGCTACTAAAAAGGGTATGTCAATTTGCTTTGATGAAAACGATGCAAGACCAATCGGCCGAACAGCCCGTGGCGTTAAAGCTATTGAGCTTAAAGAGGGCGACGAAGTTGTAGGTATGTGTGTGGTTGATGAAAGCAAAATGCTCCTCACTGTTACCGAAACCGGCTACGGCAGACGAAGCACATTTGACAATTACCGCATTCAGTCAAGAGGCGGTAAAGGTCTTATCAACTATCATACAGAAACATACGGTGATGTTGCCGTTGTGGCTGATGTTGATGAAAACGATGATATCATTCTCATTGCATCAGACGGAATTATAATCAGAATCGCAGCTGACTCAATCAGCACTTTTGCCCGTCCTTCAAAGGGCGTAAGAGTTATGAAAGTGACAAGCGGTGAAAAACTCGTTACTCTCACAACAGCTCAGAAGGAAGATGAGCAGGAGGGCGAAGAAGAGCAGCCCGAGTCTCAGACAAACGAAACTCAGGAAACAACACAGGAGGGTTGATTTAATGAACATTGCAATTATTGCTCATGATGCCAAAAAAGAGCTTATGACACAGTTTTGTATTGCATACTGTGGCATTCTTTCAAGACATAAGATTTTTGCAACAGGAACAACAGGTAAAATCGTAAGCGAAGCAACAGGCCTTGAAATCTCATGCTTTTTGAGCGGTGTTCAGGGTGGCGACCAGCAGATTGGCGCTCTTGTTGCCTGTAACGAGATTGATATGCTTCTTATTTTCGGAGATCCGCTTAACCCGAAGGAACAGGAGCCTAAAATAAATAATCTTCTTCGTCTTTGCGATGTTCACAATGTTCCTGTGGCTACAAATATCGCAACAGCTGAAGCTCTCGTTCATTCTCTTGATCGTGGCGACCTTGATTGGCGCGATATTGTTAACCCTAAAAATAAATAATAATCAGGAGGGTTTCTTATGAACACTCTCGGTAAAACACTTGTCGCCATCGGTATATGCATCGTTGTGTTTCTGGCGCTGTTTCTTACAAGAGATTTTGGTGCGCCTGCCGGCAGGGCAGGTGACGGCTTCGGCACAATGCGTGAAAGCCTTGATGACGGTATAGGTGCGTCTTACACCGTTGAGGAAGAGATTGGTTTTGTTGAGTTTGATGACGGAACAATCTCTCTGACCAAAACAAAGGATCAGAAACTTGTGTTGAGCTATTTCTTCCGCAATTCACAAGGAACAAAATATTATCTCGATTCTTACTATGTCATTTCAGATGTAGAAAACACACAGTGGTGTTCAAGTGAAAATGATATTAAAACAAATTACAGAATAACCTCTGCTGATGAGGTTATCAATCAGTGTGACAATATGCCTGTTAAATTTGAGGAATATACCGTTACGCTTGATGAAAAAGAAATTAAAATAAAGCTCTATTATAACAGAGCTGAATAATTCGGGAGAATTTATTATGGCACTTATCACAAAGGCTCCGAGAGGCACTCAGGATGTTTTGCCTTCACAGAGCCACAATAACCGCTTTATTGAAAGCACTTTGCTTGAAATTGCCGACGAATTCGGCTTCAGAGAGATAAGAACACCTGTTTTTGAACACACAGAGCTTTTTACTCGCTCTGTTGGTGACACTACCGATGTTGTTCAGAAAGAGATGTACACATTTTTAGATAAAGGTGAGCGCTCAATTACCCTTCGTCCTGAGGGTACTGCAGGCGCAGCAAGAGCTTTTCTTGAACACGGTCTTTATAATGAACCGTTGCCTCAGAAGGTTTGTTATCTCACATCATGTTATCGTTATGAAAAGCCTCAGGCAGGCAGACTCCGTGAGTTTCATCAGTTTGGTGTTGAATGTTTCGGCACCGCTGCTCCTGCAGCAGACGCAGAGGTTATCTCTCTGGCTTATGAAATTTTCGGTTTTCTCGGTGTTGAAGATATTCACCTTGAAATCAACTCAATCGGCTGCCCTGAATGCAGAAAGAATTATCACGCTGCATTAAAGAGCTATTTTGAGTCTAAAAAAGGTGAGCTTTGCCCCACCTGCCTTGAAAGACTTGATAAAAATCCGATGAGAATTCTTGACTGCAAGAGCCCTGTTTGTTCAGAAATTGCAGCAGAAGCTCCCGTGGTTATTGATTATCTTTGTGAAGATTGTGCTGACCATTTCAACAAAGTTCAGGCATATCTTGATGAGATGCTTATTCCTTACTCAATCAATCCTCAGATTGTCCGTGGTCTTGATTATTATACAAGAACTGTTTTTGAGTTTGTGTCTGATTCAATAGGCGCTCAGGGTACTGTCTGCGGCGGCGGCCGTTATGACGGACTTATTGAAGAATTGGGTGGCAGTCACACTCCGTCACTTGGTTTTGGTATGGGTATTGAAAGACTTATGCTTCTGCTTGAAGCTCAGGGTATAAAGCTCCCCGAAGCAAAGCGTTGCGACCTTTATATTGCGCCTATAGGTGATAATGCAAGTCTTAAGGCTGCCCGTCTTGTTCAGGAGCTTCGTCAGAGCGGTGTAAGCGCACAGTTTGATATTGTGGGCCGAAGCGTTAAAGCTCAGATGAAATTTGCCAACAAGCTTGGCGCAAGATTTACAGTTGTTATGGGCGATGATGATATTGCCGCCAACAAAGTTAATGTTAAAAATATGGATAACGGTGAAGTTGCTGAAATGAGTCTTGATGAATTTTCAGAAGAATTTATGGAGTTTGTTCTTCAGCAATCAGCAAAAGACCTTGAAGATGCCGTTGCCAACGGAGATAATATTGACCTTAAATCATTTTTGGGAGGATTGATATAAATGGATTTTATGACAGGTTTGAAACGCACTGACTATTGTGGCGACCTTCGTATTTCTGACGCAGGTAAAGAGGTTGTTGTTGCCGGTTGGGTTCAGCGTCAGCGTGACCTCGGAGCGCTTATTTTTATTGATCTTCGTGACAGAACAGGTATTGTTCAGTTAGCATTTGATGAAGAATGCGAAAAAGAAGTTTTTGATAAAGCTTTTGCTGCAAGAAGTGAATTTGTTCTTATGGCAAGAGGCGTTGTAAGAGAGCGTTCTGCTAAAAATAAAGATATTCCCACAGGTGAAATCGAAATTGCTGTTAAAGAGCTTCGTGTTCTCGGCAAGAGTGAAACACCTCCTTTTGAAATTATTGAAAATTGTCAGACAGCAGAGCTGACAAGACTTAAATACCGTTACCTTGATCTGAGAAGACCTGATTTACAAAAAAATATCATTCTTCGTCACAAAATCACAAAGGTTACCCGTGACTATTTTGATGAAAACGGATTTATCGAAATTGAAACCCCGATGCTCATCAAATCAACTCCGGAAGGTGCCCGTGACTTCCTTGTGCCCAGCCGTATTCATCCAGGCACATTCTACGCTCTTCCCCAGTCACCTCAGCTTTATAAACAGCTTTCAATGGTTGCAGGTTTTGACAGATATATGCAGATTGCCCGTTGCTTCCGTGATGAAGATTTAAGAGCTGACCGTCAGCCTGAGTTTACTCAG
>JAZRME010000035.1:0-7856 GCA_045647325.1 Acutalibacteraceae bacterium
AACGGCAACAGGCAACTTCTGTATGGAATGCGGACAGAAGAAGCCCGAAGCTGAAGGTTGGACCTGCTCTTGCGGTGCAGTGAACAAAGGCAAATTCTGCCCTAACTGCGGTCAGAAAAAGCCTGAAGGCGCACCTCTCTATCAGTGTGACAAGTGTGGTTGGAAGCCCGAAGACCCCAAGAATCCTCCCAAGTTCTGCCCCGAATGTGGAGATATCTTCAACGAAAATGATGTAAAATAAATTATACAGGTGATTTGATGAGCAATTTGCTTGGTTATAAGTGTCCCTGTTGCGGAGGTCAGATTGAATTTGATTCTTCGCTTCAGGAGATGAAATGTCCTTATTGCGACACTACCTTTGATGTTGAGGCTTTCAAAGAGTATGATGATATTCTTAATGCTCCGGAGCAGAAAGAAGAAATAAAATGGGACACTCAGCCCGGTTCTGATTGGCAGGAGGGCGAAACAGATAACATTTCTGTTTATATCTGTAATTCCTGTGGTGGTGAAATTGTCGGTGACGATATGACAGCGGCAACATCCTGCCCTTATTGCGGCAACCCGGTTATTATGACGGGTAAACTGTCCGGTGTTCTTAAGCCTGACTATGTAATTCCCTTCAAGCTTGATAAAAAAGCTGCTAAAGAGGGGTTAATGAAACACCTTGAAGGCAAACGATTATTGCCTGATGTGTTTAAAGATCAGAATCACATTGACGAAATCAAAGGCATTTATATTCCTTTCTGGCTTTTTGATGCAGATGTTGATGCTGATATCCGTTATAAAGCCACTAAAACAAGATCATGGAGCGATTCAAAATTCAATTATCATGAAACAAGATATTATTCTGTTCAACGAGCAGGTAATATCAGCTTCAATCGTGTGCCTGTTGACGGTTCAAGCAAAATGGCTGATGAACTTATGCAGTCAATCGAGCCTTTTGATTTCAGCGAAGCTGTTGACTTTCAGACAGCATTTTTATCAGGATTTTTTGCTGATAAGTATGATGTGTCAGCTGAAGACAGTGTTGAATTTGCCAATAACCGAATTAAAAAAAGCACAGAAGATTCATTCGCTTCAACAGTAACAGGTTTTAATACCGTTACTGCAGAACATTCAAGAATGAATCTGCAGAACGGTAAAGCAAAATACGCTCTTTACCCGGTCTGGATTTTGAACACCACCTGGGAAAATCAGAAGTTCACCTTTGCCATGAACGGACAAACAGGTAAATTTGTAGGCGACCTGCCTATGGATAAAAACAAATTTATAAAATGGCTTGTGGGTCTTGGCGCAGGTATAAGTGCTGCAGTTTTTGGTTTACTCGCTGCATTTTTCTACTCATAAAAGGAGGGTTAATTATGAAAAAATTCAGTTGTTTAATCCTTTCTTTGTTAATGTGTCTGTGTGTGTTGAGCTTTGGCGTAAATGCTCAGGGTATAAATGTTGTTGATGAGGCAGACCTCCTGACCGATAAGGAAGAAACAGAGCTTCAGAACACAATAAGTCAGATCCGGGATGAGTATCAGTTTGAAGTTGTAGTTCTTACTGTTGATTTCACTGACGGAAAATCTGCCGAAGCTTTTGCTGATGATTATTATGATGACAACGGCTACGGACTTGACTCAGAAAACAGCGGTGTGCTTTTTCTGGTGGATATGGGTAACAGAAACTGGCATATCTCCACCACCGGCAGGGGAATAACTCTTATCAGCGATGCTGAACTTGATTACATTGAATACGGATGTGTTCAATATCTGTCACAGGGTGATTATTTCTATTGCCTGAGCGAGTTTGTGTCAATATGTGATCAGATACTTGAGTACGATTCTCGTGGCGAATCTTTTATTGATTCTGTTTATAGTGGCGAATACAGCTATTATACTGACGAAGAATTGGACTTTTTTGAAGAAGATGTTTATTTCGAAAGCGATTTTTATACGCCTCAGAGATTCAATTTCTTTAAAAATGCAATGATTGCGCTTGTTGTCGGCTTTGTTATTGCTTTGGTAATTGTTCTTAATATGAAATCAAAGCTTAAAACAGTCAGACCAAAATCAGGCGCTTCAGACTATGTTGTAGCAGGAAGTATGAATATCACTCGCTCTGATGAAAGATTTTTGTATCGTAATGTTACAAGAACACCTCGTCAGCAAAACAATTCAAACGGTCGTCCCGGTGGCAGAGTCGGTGGCGGAGGGGTGCATATAGGCTCTTCCGGTACATCCCACGGAGGCAGGGGAGGAAGTTTTTGATAATTTTTTAACAAATCTATTGAAAACTGTTTCCGATAATAGTAAAATAAGTATGTAAAAAGTGTTTCACTTTTAATAATTATGAAAGAAGGAATTTCCAATGGCAAACAGATTTGTCCTTAATGAGACATCATATCATGGTGCAGGTGCTATTTCAGCAGTTGCTGATGAAATTATCGCAAGAGGTTTCAAAAAAGCTTTTGTATGCTCTGACCCTGATCTTATTAAATTTAATGTAACTAAAAAGGTTACAGATGTTCTTGATAACGCAAACATCCCTTATGATGTTTATTCTCAGATCAAAGCTAACCCCACAGTAGAAAATGTACAGGGTGGTGTTGAAGCTTTCAAAGCAAGCGGTGCAGACTGCATCGTTGCTATCGGCGGCGGTTCTTCAATGGACACAGCTAAAGCTATCGGTATCATCATCACTAACCCCGAATTCAGCGATGTTGTAAGCCTTGAAGGTGTTGCACCTACAAAGAATAAGTGCGTTCCTATTATCGCTGTTCCCACCACAGCAGGTACAGCAGCTGAGGTTACAATCAACTACGTTATTACTGACGCAAAAAATAACCGTAAAATGGTTTGCGTTGACGTTCACGATATCCCCGTTGTTGCAGTTGTTGACCCTGAAATGATGGCTTCAATGCCTAAGGGTCTCACAGCCGCTACAGGTATGGATGCTCTTACTCACGCTATCGAAGGTTACATCACCAAGGGTGCCTGGGAGCTTTCAGATATGTTCCACATCAAGGCTATTGAAATTATCGCAAGAAGCCTTCGCGGTGCAGTTGACAACACAGCTGACGGCAGAGAAGGTATGGCTCTCGGTCAGTATGTTGCAGGTATGGGCTTCTCAAATGTAGGCCTTGGTATTGTTCATTCAATGGCTCATCCTCTCGGTGCTCTTTATGACACACCTCACGGTGTAGCTAACGCAATCATCCTTCCCACAGTTATGGAATACAATGCTCCCGAAACAGGCGAGAAGTACAGAGATATTGCCAAAGCTATGGGTGTTGAAGGCGTTGACGCTATGAGCCTTGAAGACGCAAGAAAGGCCGCTATTGACGCTGTTAAACAGCTTTCAGCTGCTGTTGGCATTCCTGCTGACCTTAAAGATATCGTTAAAGAAGAAGATATCGCATTCCTTGCACAGTCAGCATTTGATGATGCTTGTCGCCCCGGTAACCCCAGAGATACAAGCGTTGAAGAGATTACAGCTCTCTACAAATCACTCCTTTAATCAAAAACTTAAGCCGTCGGTTCATATACCGACGGCTTTTTTTATCCGAATATTTTTTTGTTGAGCTCAAGCAATTTGGGGCTCACTTTGTCATACACTTTGTCATAAAGCTTTAAAACAGGTTTTTCTACAACCTTTTTTCTTATAAACTCAATAACTGCGCAGCCTGCAAACACTATCACTGAGCAAAGCAGCAGATGACCTAAAAGCATATTAGTTTCGCTGTATTTATCTGCGTGTAAAAGGTTTCTCCACATATATACTCTGAAAAAGTCATTGTCGTGAATCAGATAAATTCCGAAAGTGGTGGAGGCTATTGTATTGAGCGCTTTTGAATAAAATGGCTTGATTTTAGAAAAGAAAGATATCAATCCCACTGAAAGGAGCACAACAAACAAAGAGTGGCGCTGATAAAAATATGCTGATATTCCTTCAATAAAGGGCAAAACTTTTGCCGAAATAACGACAGTGGCTGCTAAAAACAGACTGCTGATTATAACAATAATAATGTCGTTATGTTTTTTTGTTAAAAGGTTTTCAGGGTATTTTCGTAAGTAAGCGCCGATAGTATAGAGTGTCACAAATAATGTCAGCTCGTTGCCGTAAAAATATTCTGTGGTGAATGTGGGCAAAACAATCCACAATCCGGCAGTGACGGCTATGATTTTTAAATGAGTGCCTCTTGATACTGAATTCAGCAGTTTGTTGATAAACGGTGAGAGTGCATACATAACTATGTATGCGGTGAAGAACCAATACAACGAAAATGTTGTCGGAAAAACTGAAAAAATAATCTCTTTTATTGAAAAATCATAAATTGAAAAAATGCTGCAAAAGGCAAGAAGTCCTAAACTGTAAAACAAAACCTGAAAAAGAAGAGTGAAAATCTTTTTGATTTTTAAATTTGAGTTTATCAGATAATAGCCTGACAACAAAACAAAAATATCAACACCTATGGTTCCTGTTTTTGTCCATGCAATAATCATTCCGTTAATCGATCCGTCATTGGTAAGGCCAGTGCCGTGGGCACCGTAATGAGAAAAAATTATCAGAAACATCGCAACGATTCGCAAAATTTCCATCGAGGAGTTTCTTTGTTTCATTACAGATGGCATTAAAATCCTCCTTTATTTTGAGCTTTTTTCCATTATTTCAAGAGCTTTTTTTAATATGGTAAGCTGTTCTTCACCGGGGTTTAGTTTGATTGCGATGTGAGGCTTTCCTGCTGCGGCAACAGTAATTCTGCCACGCATTTGTGAAGCAAGAGCTGAAATTTTAGTCATATCAAGGCTGTCAATATACAAATTGATTTTGTTGCCTGATTTTCCGATTTCATAAACACCCTGATCAAGAGCCATATTTCTCATAAGAGCAACCGTGATAAGTCCCTGAACACACATCGGCGGCTCACCGAATCGGTCGATCAGCTCATCCATAACATCGTCGGCATCATCTCTTGTTCTGATGTCGGCAATTCTTCTGTACATAGCGATTTTATTGGGAACGCTCTTGATATAATCGTGGGGGATGTAAGCGTCAACGGGAAGGTCAATAAGACACTCTTTTTCAGGAGCAGCCTGTAATTCACCTTTTTCTTCACCTACAGCCTGATGAAGCATTTTCATATAAAGATCATATCCGACAGATTCCATATGACCGTGCTGACTTGTGCCGAGAATATTACCTGCACCTCTTATTTCAAGGTCTCGCATAGCGATTTTAAATCCGGAACCGAATTCGGTATATTCTCTGATTGCCGTGAGCCTTTTGGCTGCAATTTCTGTCAGTTCTTTGCCTCTTGTGAAGGTGAAATAAGCGCTTGCTCTTCTTGCGCTTCTGCCTACACGGCCTCTGAGCTGATGAAGTTGCGATAAGCCCATTCTGTCAGCGTTTTCAACAATCAGCGTGTTGACATTAGGCACATCAACGCCCGTCTCAATAATGGTAGTGCAAACAAGGATATCCGTTTCACCTTCCAACAGATTTTTCCATATAGTGCTGAGCTTTTCCTCCGTCATCTGACCGTGAGCATAAGCAACATTGGCGTCGGGCATCATTTCTTTTATTTTTGCCGCAACCTTTGTTATAGTCTCTGTTCGGTTGTGAAGATAATAAACCTGACCGCCTCTGCGAAGTTCGTTTGACATCGCCTGAACAAGAACATCCATATTATGCTCAATAACATAAGTCTGAACGGGATGTCTGTCCTGAGGTGCTTCTTCAAGAATTGACATATCTCTTATGCCCGACATCGCCATATTAAGCGTACGGGGGATAGGGGTAGCTGAAAGTGTAAGCACATCAACATTGGGGTAATCAGCTTTAAGCTTTTCTTTCTGAGCTACGCCGAATCTCTGCTCTTCATCAATGATGATAAGACCCAGATCCCTGAATTTGATATCTTTTGAAATAAGTCTGTGAGTGCCGACAAGAATATCTATATAACCTTTTTTTAGGTCTGATTTTATTGTTTCCTGATCTTTTGCGCTGACAAAACGGGATAGCATCTGAGCTTCAATGGGGAACCCTTCAAATCTCTTGCGTATTGTCTGATAATGCTGAAGCGCAAGAATCGTAGTTGGTACAAGAATTGCACACTGTTTGCCGTCAGCGGCGCATTTGAAGGCTGCTCTCAGGGCAACTTCGGTTTTTCCGAATCCCACATCACCGCAAAGAAGTCTGTCCATAGGATAAGCCTTTTCCATATCAGACTTGATTTCATAAATGCAGCGAAGCTGGTCATCTGTTTCGTCATATTCAAACCTGCGCTCAAAGTCATTCTGCATATCAATATCAGGTGAAAACGGATAGCCCGGCATATTGATTCTTTTAGAATAAAGCTCAATAAGTTCCTTTGCCATATCCTTAACAGAGGATCTGACTCTTGAACGGGTTTTGTTCCATTCCTTACCGCCGAGACGGTTAAGTTTAAGAGAATGTGAGTCACTGTTGGGGCCGATGTATTTTGATACCTGGTCAAGCTGAGTGACCGGAACATACAAAACATCACCCTTATCGTATTTGATTTTGATATAGTCTTTTATATTTCCGTCAGCTTCAAGCTGAGTAATTCCGTCAAAAATACCGATACCGTGATTGACGTGAACAATATAGTCACCTTTGTGAAGCTCTTCAAGGCTGTTAAAAACAGCAGCTTTATTAATCTTTTTCTTTGCTTTTGCAACAGGCAGAGCTTCACGGCTTCCGTAAGTGAATACGGTGAACTTGGCGTTAGGGTATTCAAAGCCTGAAGAGAAGCCACCGGGCAATACGATTATTTTGCCTTCAGGAACAATATCCGGTGCGCTTTCAAAATAAATGCTGTCATAGCCTTCGGCAATAAGGTCATCCCAAAGATTTGAGGCAACTTTCGGTGTGCCCGACATAATAACAACAGTCTGCCCCTTACGGTTATAAATAGGCTGAAGGTCATCTTTAAGCACGGAGAATGTTCCGTTCCAGGGTGAAATCTGCCTTGCGTTAAAGGTGACAAGCTCTTTTGTCGGTGTGTCAAAGCTTCCTCTTGCAAGGTTGTCAAGATAAATTACTCCGAGATCTTCGTAAAGAGTGACCATTTCATTCCATTGAATAACATATCTGTCAAGGCCTTTGCAGACAACACCTTCTTCGAGATAAGCTTTATATTCTTCATTAAAAAGCTGTAAAGATGCATTGGCTTTGTCTTTAACCGAAAAACTTTCGCTGACAAAAAGCATCGGCTTTTCAATATAATCAAAAACAGTTGAACAGTCTTCATAAATCAGCGGCAGATATCTGTCAAGCGAGGGGAGTGTGACACCTGCCTTTAACTGCTCAATATCACTTTGCAAAGATTGTTTAACCTTTACGCTGCCTTTACCTTTGACTGTGGGTATAAAATCCTCGATTTTTTCGATAAGCTGAGAAAAACTGCAGCATATCTCGTTGGCAGGTGTAACAGTTATTTCTTCAATCTGATTGACTCTGCGCTGACTGTCAGTTTCAAAAAGAGAGATAGAGTCAATCGTGTCGCCCCAGAAATCAATTCTGAACGGCAGGTCGCTGTCAGGCGAAAACAAATCAACAATTCCGCCTCTTACCGAAAACTGACCGCTGCCCTCAACATTTTCACAAAAAGAATATCCCGAACGGCGAAGCTTTTTTGTAAGCTCGTCAATTGTGATATCTTCACCGACTTCAAGGTGAATCCGTCTTGAAAAAAGTTCCTCCGGCGGAATGGTCAGCTGCAACGCAGCTTCAACGCTTAAAACAACGGCATCAACGTTGCCGTCTAAAAGATTGCCGAGAACTGACAGCCTTTTATGCTCATATTCACGGGATTTTACCTGATTTGAGCGCAACGATATATCCCC
>JAZRME010000036.1:0-10955 GCA_045647325.1 Acutalibacteraceae bacterium
CAGAGTTCAGTGTGATGATGAAAAGCTGATGCAGGCAAGAATTTATCTTTGCGCTTGTGTAAGAGACACAGTTAAAAATGTTCTTGAAATGCTTAAGATTACCGTTCCTGAAAGCATGTAAAACAAAAAATCCGACTAAGTGAAAACTTAGCCGGATTTTTATATTTCAGTTTTAATTATTCATCAAAGCAATATTTAATAAAATCTTCAACAGTGCTTCGGGCATCATATCTTTTTTCTTTAAGAAGAGCCGTCATGTTGACTCTTTCATAAGAGTCGAGGCTTTTTAAAATCTCTTTTGACCATAAAGAGCTGTCACCAAGCTCAAGCTGAGTCACAAGAGAGGTGATTTTACACTCCTCGGTTATTTTATCAGATATGACACATTTTAATCCCATAGCCTGAGATTCAATCACAACATTGGGCATACCCTCATAAAATGACGGAAAAACAAGCACATCCGCTGCGCTGAGAAGCTGAGCGATGTCGGTTCTCGGTCCGAGAAAAAGCACCTTGTCGCCAAGACCTTTTTCCTGCGCTCTGGCGCTGATCTTTTTCTGAAGATCACCTTCACCGACGAGAATCAGCTTTGAGTTGTTATGAAATCTGACAACTTCGTCAAAAACATCTATAAGAAAGCTATGGTTTTTAACCTCAACAAATCTTCCGATGTGAATAAGAGTGAATTCATCATTAAGCCCGAGAGAGCGTCTTGTTTCATCTCTTACCTGCTCGGAAAAAGAAAAAATATCAGTGTCAACACCGTTGTTGAGAATATGAGCCTTGCCTTTTTTTACGCAATCTTTACCAAAACAGAATTCAGCGGCAAGAATTGATGGCGCAAGTTTTATATCAGGCACAATGTGAGCAAGTTTACCAAGTGTTGCGTGAGTTATTTTTTCGACAGTGCCTCCTTTATGACCTGCGCTGCTTGAACGGTGAATAAGTCGCTTTGCTCCACCGGCTCTGGCGGCCAACAAATCAATGGCAACACCTGCCTTCGCTGAGGAGCTGAAAACAGTTTCGTATCCGTTATCTTTAACAATTTTTTTAAGTTCGGTGAGTGAACCGATAAAGTTTTTTGATTTCGGAGGTATTCTGAAAATCCGACCGCCCAGAGCTTCGATTTCATCATCGTAAGCGCACTTTTTTTGCACATTGACACAAAAATCGAGCTGATATTTACTTCTGTCAAGCTGACGGTATTGCTTCATCAGAAAAGTCTCTGCACCGCCCATATTCATACTGCTCATACAACAGAGCATTCTTTTTGCGCTCATGCGATGCCTTCTTTCTTATCTGAGTTGATCAACTATCACCTTAACGCCCTTGCTGGGGCTGAATTCTTCTACTCTTGCAAGGCATTTCGGACGCATTTCATTAAGCGCCTGAGGTTTGCAGACGGTGAGAAGAAGAATATCTTTGAGTTTTTCTCTTTCGTTTACGCTGTAAATAATGCCGTTTTCACCGTGAATGATAACCTGAGGGTTATATTTCCAGTCGGTTGCGATTAAAGGCACACCGGCGCAAAAAGCGTCAACAACAACACCGGCAAAGCCTTCACCCTCATACCATGTGGGGAAAAGCATTGCAAAGCAGGTTCGCAGAGCCTGAGAGCTTTCAGCTGAAGACGAAATAAACCCTTTGTAAGAAATGAACGGCTCAAAAGTTGCTTTAAGCTCTTCAAAACGTTCTTTATAGTCATCGTCAGGCATTCCGTAAATATCGAGGGTACAGGCTGTTCTGCCAAGAGTGGAGTTGACATATCTGACGGCTTCAATAGCGTCTTCAATACCCTTTTCATAACGGATTCGGGAGAAGCAGCAGAGTCTGTAAGGTTCACCGTCAGGTATATAAAGCTCGTCAGGGGACAGAGCGTTTGTTTCACGGAATTTGGGCTTGAAATAAACGTTGTCAAAGCCCATTTCTTCAAGGTTGGTTTTCATCGCAGGCAACTCAACAAAAATGCAGTCAAGCTTCCTGACGGGGTTGATAAGGTAAGGATGCTGTCTGAGATAATCAACAAGCCAACCGCCCACAACAACATAATGAAGCTTTCTCTTATAAAAAATGTTGAGAGTCTCAAACAAAACGGGCATGATTTTAAGAGCATTTTCACCCGGAAGCATAATGATATTTTCGCATTCGCTGAGAAGTTTGCGACATTTAAGCGCAAATGCGATGGGGTTTTTGCTCCAGCCTCTTGTGTCAAGAGTGGCAACATTTTCTTCACCGAGAGCTTTTGACAGCGCTGAATATACAGATCTTGTTTTATCTTTTTGTCCACTGTTAAAATTGTCATCATCAAAAGCGAAATGACCGCAGACACCAACTTTATACATAAACTCATTCCTTTTAAAATACTGTGTCGATTATACAATATAATATTGTATAAGTCAAATGACAGCTGATAAAATATTTAAAAAAACCACTTGACAAACGGCTGTTGATAGTTTATAATTCTCTCACAACAAAGAGGAACAGTGCGTTCCCACCTAAACGGTATCGTCCGTCAGGGTCAATAGTCAGGCTCCCGAGGGGGCAGTGTGCTTATTGATTTTTTGCGGACGGTGAACTACTGTCCGCTTTTTATTTTTATTTTGGAGGTGCTTGAATATCAGTACTAAAGAACTGCAGATTAACGAGGAAATCCGTGACAAAGAAGTCAGAGTAATCTCTAACGACGGTGAGCAGCTTGGCGTTATGAGCGCAAGTGAAGCTTTAAAACTTGCCGAGCAGAGCAACTTTGATCTTGTGAAAATTGCGCCCCAGGCTAAACCGCCCGTGTGCAAGATTATGGAC
The DNA here is from genome assembly GCA_045647325.1 of Acutalibacteraceae bacterium. GTDB lineage: Bacteria > Bacillota > Clostridia > Oscillospirales > Acutalibacteraceae > CAG-488. The sequence goes on from JAZRME010000036.1 coordinate 2,803, forward strand.
TACGGTAAGTACCGTTTTGATCAGGCAAAACGCGAAAAAGAAAGCAAAAAAAATCAAAAGGTTGTTGAGATTAAAGAAATCCGCTTGTCTCTCAACATCGACACTCATGACTTTGAAACAAAAGTCAACCATGCTGTCAAATTTTTGAAAGCAGGTAATAAGGTCAAGGTGTCAATCCGCTTCAGAGGTCGTGAAATGGCTCATCCTGAACACGGTCTTGTACCTATGCAAAAATTCGCCGAAGCTTGTGCAGAATACGGAACAGTTGAAAAACCCGCAAAACTTGAGGGTCGTTCCATGCTGATGTTCCTTGCGGCAAAAACAGCCAAATAAACAATGAATTTTAATAAGGAGGAAAACCACTATGCCTAAAATCAAAACTCACTCAGGCGCTAAGAAACGCTTTAAGATGTCAAAAAACGGTAAACCCATCCGTGCACATGCAAACAAATCTCACATCCTCAACAAAAAGACAACAAAGCGCAAGAGAGGTCTTCGTCAGACAGTTGTTGCTGATAAGACAAATGTAAACCAGATCAAACGTCTTATTCCTTACAAATAATATCGAAATTAAATTAACGGAGGTAACTTAACATGGCACGTATTAAGGGTGCGACAATGACTCGCAAGAGAAGAAATAAAGTGCTCAAAATGTCAAAGGGCTACTATGGCTCAAAGAGCAAGCTTTTCAAAACAGCAAAACAGGCAGTTATGAAATCAGGCCAGTATGCTTATATTGGTCGTAAGCAGAAAAAGCGTGATTTCCGTCGCCTTTGGATCACAAGAATTTCTGCAGCTGCTAAGATGAACGGTATGAATTATTCTTCATTCATCAACGGTCTTAACAAAGCTGGTGTAACTCTCAACAGAAAGATGCTCGCTGAAATCGCTGTATCAGATGCAGCTGCTTTCACAGCTCTCACAGAGAAGGCTAAAGAAGCTCTTAAATAATAATCTGTAATCACGCCCTTTTTGATGAAGGGCGTGACTTTGTTTAATATATAAAGAGTTCAGAGGTGAAATAAAATTGGAAAATATCACATCAAAAAATAATGATAAAATCAAGTTCGCTGTGTCCGTTCGTGACAGTGCATCCCAACGCAGAAAAAATAAAAAATTTTTTGTTGAGGGGGCTCGTCTCTGCGGTGATGCTGCGATCAGCGGTGGGGATATTCTGCAGTTTTTTTTCACCGAAAAAGCAAAAGATAAATTTTTTGAAATTTTCAAAAAAATAAGTGCAGTTGCAAAAGAAAGTTATTGCATAAGTGAAGATGTCAGCCGTAAACTGTCTGACACTCAGGGCCCTCAGGGGATGTTTTGCATCTGCTCAACAGATAAAAAACTTTATGAGAATAAAATCAGCCCCGAGGGTAAATATATTCTTTTAGAAAATGTTCAGGACCCGTCAAACCTCGGCGCCGTGGCAAGAACAGCTGAGGCTATGGGAATAGACGGTCTTGTGATAAACGGTGGTTGTGATATATATAACCCAAAAGCGCTGAGAGCTTGTATGGGTGCTTTTTTCAGGCTCAATATTATTGAGTGTGATGATATTTTGAAGTTTATCGCTTCAGCCCGTGACAACGGTGTGAAAGTTTATGCTTCAACCCCTGACAGCTCAGCTCATAAAATCACAGACATTGATTTTTCAGGCGGAGTCATTTGTGTTGTAGGCAACGAAGGTAACGGAGTCACCGCTGAAACAATGGCCGCTGCCGACAAAAAAATAACTATCCCTATGCAGGGAAGAGCTGAGTCTCTCAACGCTTCGACTGCTGCGGCAATTCTGATCTGGGAGATGGTGCGTCGTGGCTCTTGAGCATTGGATTCGTTATCAACTTGCCCTTGGCGCAGGTTGTCGCAAAACAGGTGAAATGATTGCCTATTTCGGCTCGGCAAAAGAGCTTTTTGAAAGCGGAGAATATGAGTGGCGTATTTCCGGAATTTTTACCCCGTCACAGATTGAAAAACTCAGATCTTCCGGCCTTGACAAAGCTTATGAGGTTATGGAAAATTGCTTTAAATATAATTGTAATGCCGTAACCCCTGATGAAAAACTTTATCCCAGAATGTTAAAACCCCTTGACGATTTGCCTGCGGTGATTTATTATCAAGGGGAGTTGAAATTTTTAATTCATAAAATAGCTGTTGCTCTTGTGGGCACAAGAGAGGCTGATGAAACAAGTCTCGCTGTGGCTAAAAGTCTGTCTGCGTCAATCACCCGTTCGGGTGCTGTTGTTGTTTCGGGCGGAGCGTTGGGTGTTGACAGCGCAGCTCATCTCGGCGCCCTTGAAGCAGGAGGCAAGACTCTCGCTGTTTTAGGTTGCGGATTTGGTACGGATTATCTCCAATCCAATTCCGGTCTGCGTGAAAAAATTGCAGCTTCCGGAGCGCTGATAAGCGAGTATCCGCCGTTGACACCGGTTAACTCATATAATTTTCCTGTAAGAAACCGTATTATATCAGGCCTTTGTCACGGAACAGTTGTGGTTGAAGCCGGTGTAAAAAGTGGCTCTCTGATCACAGCCAATATCGCTCTTGAACAGGGCAGGGATGTTTATGCTGTTCCGGGTAACGTTATGAGCACCAAGTTTCTCGGTGTTAATAAGTTGATAAATGACGGCGCCAAGCCTGTTTTTTCAGCATATGATGTGCTTTATCCTTATGCTGTGAAATACCCGAAGGCGATAGATATAAACAAAATTGAAAATGAGCTTCAGATGACAGGCTCGGTGGAAGATATAAACACCAAAAGCCGGATGTCGCCTAAAGAGGAAACTTTTAACAAAGAAGCTTTTGCTCAGGTTAAGGACCTCAGCGGTATATCTGAAGATGCAAAAACAGTTTATGGTGTATTTGGTGATGAGCCGATACATATTGATGATATTGCAAGAAAAACAGCTCTTGATTTTTCGAAAATCTTTTCAGCTGTGACCGAGCTTGAACTGTGGGAGCTTGTTGAATCCCGACCGGGAAAGCTTTATCTAAAAAAATGATAGGATGATGTGTATGTCAAAACTGATTATTGTTGAGTCCCCTACAAAGGTTAAAACAATAAAAAAATACTTGGGCAAGGAATATGATGTTACTGCATCAATGGGTCATATCCGTGACTTACCTGCTGCCCGTTTAAGTGTTGATATAAAAAATGACTTTGCTCCTAAATATGCAGTTATCAAGGGCAAAGAAAAACTTGTAAAAGAGCTTAAAGAAAAAGTTAAAAACAGTGATGAAGTTCTTCTCGCAACCGACCCTGACCGTGAAGGAGAGGCTATTTCCTGGCATCTTGCTGCGTTGCTTGATCTTGATGTCAACGCTCATAACCGTGTTACATTTAACGAAATCACAAAAACAGGTATCGAAAACGGTATGAAGAGCCCACGCAGTATTGACCTTGATCTGGTTAATGCTCAGCAGGCAAGACGAATTCTCGACAGACTTGTAGGTTATAAGCTCAGTCCGTTTATTTCACAAAAAATCCGCCGCGGTCTTTCAGCCGGTCGAGTTCAGAGTGTTGCGGTGAGATTGATTGTTGACCGTGAGAATGAAATCAGAGCATTTGAGCCGGAAGAATACTGGTCACTTGACGCTAAATTCACAGCCCCTTGCCGTAAGATTTTTTCAGCTGCTTTTGTAGGCGATGAAACAGGCAAGGTGAAAATCACCAACAAAGATCAGGCTGACTCTTATATTGCCCGTCTTGACGGAGCAAAATACAATGTGACTTCACTTAAAAAAGGCACAAGAAAAAAGAACCCTGCGCCTCCGTTTATCACATCCACACTTCAGCAGGAAGCTTCAAGAAAATTAGGTTTCCAATCACAGCGTACAATGCGCACAGCTCAGGAGTTGTATGAAGGTATTGATGTTGCAGGTATCGGCACAACAGGTCTTATCACTTATATGAGAACTGACTCGCTTCGTATCTCTGAAGAAGCAAGAGCTGCCGCAAACGAATATATCGTATCAGCTTACGGTGAAAAATATCTTCCTGAAAAGCCCAGATATTTTAAATCAAGAAGCAACGCTCAGGACGGTCATGAAGCTATCAGACCTGCTATTCCCTCACTTACACCCGAAAAGGTTAAGGGCAGCCTCACAGCTGATCAGTATAAGCTTTACAGCCTTATCTGGAAACGCTTTATCGCTTCACTTATGGCTTCCTGCGTTCAGAACACTGTTAAAGCTGAAATCACAGGCGCAACCGATGAAGATATGTCAAAGGGTAAATTCTGCCTTTTCACAGCTGCAGGTTACAGCGTTAAATTTGACGGCTTTACAACTCTTTATGAAGAGGGCTCTGATGACGAGGATGAAGAGGGCAACAAAAAGCTTCCCGAACTCAATCAGGGCGACAATGTCAAGCTTAAGGAACTTCTCGGCAATCAGCATTTTACCCAGCCCCCTGCAAGATTCACCGAAGCTTCACTTATCAAAGCTATGGAAGAAAACGGAATCGGCAGACCGAGTACCTACGCTACAATTATCACAACTATCACAAAGCGTGAGTATATAAAACGTCAGGCGAAACTTCTTGTTCCCACTGAGTTGGGTGAGGCCACAACAGGTCTTCTTAAAGAGCGTTTCCCCAAAATTGTTAATGCAAAATTCACAGCATCTATGGAAACTCAGCTTGACGAGGTCGGCGAGGGTAAAGAAGATTATATTCAGATGCTTCACACCTTCTATGATGAGTTTGATAAAACCCTTCAGAAGGCTAAAGATGATATGAAAGACGTTAAAATCCGTCTTGAAGAGGATGTTACCGATATTCCTTGTGAAAAATGCGGTCGCCTTATGGTGATCAAAACAGGCAGATTCGGTCGTTTTCTTGCTTGTCCGGGTTACCCCGAGTGCAAAAACGCAAAGCCTCTTGTTACAGAAACAAATGCAAAATGTCCCAGATGCGGCTCAAAGGTTATTGAGAAAAAGAGCAAAAAAGGTTACACCTTCTTTGGCTGTGACAGTTGGCCGGGCTGCGATTTTATGACATGGGATAAACCTACAGACGATAATTGCCCCAACTGCGGAAAATCACTTTTTAAACGCAAGGGCGGATTGCTTGTTTGCCTTGATGAAAGCTGCGGCTTTGAAAAGAAGGCAGAGCGTAAGACTAAAAAGAAAGAAGATTAATGATGAGCGATGTACTTGTTGTGGGCGGAGGTCTTGCAGGTGTTGAGGCTGCATGGGCTCTTGCCAACAGAGGCTTTAAGGTTACTGTTGCAGAGATGAAGCCTCTCAAAAAATCTCCTGCTCACAAAAGTGAAAATCTTGCCGAGCTTGTCTGCTCAAACTCTCTTAAGGCTGAAAGACTCGGTTCGGCAGCAGGTCTTTTAAAAGCAGAGATGGAGCTCCTGGGCTCAATCTGTGTTGAATGTGCTAAAAAGACAAAGGTTCCTGCCGGTGGAGCTCTTGCTGTTGACCGTGATGAGTTTTCAGCTCTTATTACAAAAAAGATTAAAGATCATCCCAATATTATTGTTGAGAGCCTGGAGGTAACAAGTGTTCCTGACGGTAATGTGATTATTGCTGCAGGTCCGTTGGCAAGTGACCCTCTGGCAGAAGATATAAAAAATCTCTGCGGAGGCAATCTGAGCTTTTTTGACGCAGCTGCACCTATTGTTACAGCTGAAAGCATTGATATGGAAAGCGCTTTCACCCAGTCCCGTTATGACCGTGGCGGAGAAGATGATTATATAAACTGTCCGATGAATAAAGAAGAATATGAGGCTTTTTATGAGGCTCTTATAAGCGCCGAGAGTGCTGAGCTTCACTCTTTTGATAAAAAGAAGGGCGTATATGAAGGCTGTATGCCTATTGAAGTTATGGCATCCCGTGGGGCTGACACAATGCGCTTCGGACCACTCAAGCCTGTTGGTCTTCGTGACCCTCGCACAGGCCATAGACCATGGGCAGTGCTTCAGCTTCGTAAAGAAAATGCCGACGGCTCAATGTATAACCTTGTGGGATTTCAGACAAATCTTAAGTTTGGCGAACAAAAAAGAGTCTTTTCAATGATTCCGGCTTTAAAAAATGCCGAGTTTGTCCGTTACGGAGTTATGCATCGCAACACATTTATTGATTCACCAAGACTTCTCAACAGTGATTTTTCTTTCAGAGGCCGTGAAAATCTGTTTTTTGCAGGTCAGATGACAGGTGTTGAGGGTTATATGGAATCTGCTGCCGCAGGAATTATGGCAGGGCTTAATATGGCTCTTAAATTAAAAGGAAAAGAGACAGTTACTTTTCCTGATTTTACAATGATAGGGGCTCTGAGCCGATATATAAGTGACCCTACAGTTAAAGATTTTCAGCCTATGGGCGCTAATTTTGGTGTGTTACCTGCTCTCGGTGAAAAAATCAGAGATAAAAAATTGCGCTATGAGGCGCTTTCTCAAAGAAGTATGGACTATATGAGAAAGGAGTGTGCAAAATTTAATGAAATTTGAAGAATTACAAAATAAAATCGGATATTCGTTTAAAAATGATGATTTGCTTGAAACAGCTCTGACTCATTCTTCTTACGCTAACGAAAACGGAGCTTCAAGGGTTGAAAGCAACGAGCGTCTTGAGTTTTTGGGTGACTCTGTTCTCGGAATTATCACAGCCGAAAATTTTTATACCAACTACAAAAATCTGCCCGAAGGCGATCTGACAAAGCTTCGTGCAGCAACTGTCTGTGAAAAAAGTCTCAGCGAGTTTGCCCGTGAAATCGACCTTGGTAAGTATCTTCTTTTGGGTAAAGGTGAAATCTGCACCGAAGGTTTCAAAAGACCGTCTATTTTAGCAGATGCCTTTGAGGCATTGATTGCAGCCATATACCTTGACGGAGGAATGGATGCAGCAAAGGGATTTGTTTTAAAATATATTGAAGATGCAGTAAAAAAACACAGAGGCTTCAAAGATCACAAAACAGTTTTGCAAGAGGTTATTCAGCGTAACCCCGGTGAAATTATTGAGTATGTTCTTGTTGGTGAATCCGGTCCGGATCACGACATGCGTTTTGAGGTTGAAGTTCATCTTAACTCAAATGTAATCGGCAGAGGTGTCGGCACAAGCAAAAAGAAGGCAGAGCAGCTTGCCGCTAAAGAGGCTTTGGAGCTGATGGGGCTTTGAAGCATATAACAGTGGGGCTTTTTGTCCCTCATAAAGGCTGCCCTCATCAGTGCAGTTTTTGTAATCAGAAAAGTATATCTGGTCAGATAAACGAGCTTACAACTGATGATATTCATCAGGCTGTAAAAAAAGCTCTTGAAAACCCTGATGTTAAAAATGCAGAAATTGCTTTTTTCGGCGGCAGCTTTACGGCTATTGAAAAAGAGTATATGCTTTCTCTTTTAAAAACAGCTTCAGGCTATGTTGATGGTGACAGGTTTAAAGGAATAAGAATTTCCACCCGCCCTGATTGTATTGATGATGAAATCTGTCATCTTTTAAAACAATATAATGTTACTGCTGTTGAGCTTGGCGCTCAGAGTATGTGTGATAAGGTGCTTTTGCTCAATCAGAGAGGTCATACAGCTGATGATGTTAAAAATGCTGTGAAAAAGCTTAAGGCTTACGGCTTTGAAACAGGGCTTCAGATGATGACAGGTCTTTATGGCTCTGATGAAAAAGAAAGCATTGAAACGGCAGAGAAAATCATTGAGCTTTTGCCTGATACGGTGAGAATTTATCCGACTGTTGTGTTAGAAAACACTCACCTTGCCACACTTTTTGAAAAAGGGGAATATGTTCCTCAGAATGTTGAACAGGCAGTTTCAATCTGCGCAAAGCTGCTTATGATGTTTCATAAAGCAAAAATAAATGTTATACGTGTGGGGCTTCATTCAGGCGGAAATGTGGACGAAGGCTTCGTTGCCGGAGCGTATCATCCCGCTTTTAAAGAGCTTTGCGAAAGCAGAATTTATTATAAATTGATTGTTGAACAATTAAAAAATAAAAATATAACCGACGGTACCGTTTTTGTTCCCAAAGGGGCTTTGTCACAAGCTGTGGGTCAGAAAAAACAAAACTTGAAATTGCTCGGTGAAAAAGGTTATAATCTGATTGTTAAAGAAAATCAGGATCTGAAAAAATATCAGGTTATTATAAAGGAATAAAACTATGATACTTAAAGCACTTGAGATGCAGGGTTTCAAATCGTTCCCTGA
>JAZRME010000037.1:0-9562 GCA_045647325.1 Acutalibacteraceae bacterium
GTCCTGTAGAAGCTATTTCTGAAGGCGACGGAAAGTATGTTATCGATGCAGACGCTTGCATTTCTTGCGGCGCTTGTGCAGATGCTTGCCCTGTTGAGGCTCCTCACGAGGCATAATTCAGGCTTATTAAGCAATATTGCAGGGCGGTTTTCACTGCCCTGCTTTTTCTTTGTACGGAGGATTTATGTCAGATTATAAAACGGAACATTTAGGCGAAGGTTACTTTGTTGCTGTCAGTGATGATCATACCTTTGGTACTGATGCAGTTTTACTCGCTGATTTTGCATCGCCTAATAAAAATGATATTGTTTGTGATATGGGTACCGGATGCGGAATAATTCCGATGCTTTTATGCAGGAATGGCAAAGGTAAGCATATTTCGGCTATTGAGATTCAGTCAAACGGATATCTCCAGGCTCTTGAATCTGTCAGATTGAGTGATGCTCAGGAGAAGGTTGATATTATAAATGGCGATATAAAAAAGATTAAAGAATATCTGCCTCACGGGTCATTTAATGTCGTTATTATGAATCCGCCGTATAAAGCATATAACGGAGGAATTGAAAGCAAAACCGAATCGGCCCGTATTGCAAGGCATGAAACAGCATGTACCATTGATGATGTAACAGCTGCTGCTGCGCATTTGCTTAATTTTGGCGGACGGCTTTGTCTTTGCAACCGACCCGAAAGATTGAGCGATACTATTGTTTCTATGCGCAACACAGGTATTGAACCTAAACGGCTTCGCTTTGTTTCGAAAAAAGCTGACGCCGCACCATGGCTTTTTATGATTGAAGGCAAGAAAGGGGCAAAACCTTTTATGAAAGTGGAACCTGTACTTGCTCTTTATAATAATAACGGTGAGCTTAGTGATGAAGTTATGGAGATTTACGGTGAATATAAGGAGAATCATAAATGAGTAAACTTTTTGTTGTCGGCACACCTATAGGTAATCTGGAGGATTTTTCACCAAGAGCAATAAGAATACTGAGAGAATGTGATTTTATTGCCGCTGAAGATACAAGAGTTACTCTGAAACTTCTGAATCATTTCGGAATCAGGAAGCCTATGGTCAGCTATTTTGAACATAATATACGAGAAAGCGGCGAAAAAATTATAGCAGAGATTTTATCAGGCAAATCTTGTGCACTTGTTACAGATGCCGGTATGCCGGCCATTTCAGACCCCGGTGAAGATCTTGTTCGTCAATGTCATGAAAACGGAATTGAGATAGAGTCCGTACCCGGTCCGTGTGCTTTTGCCACAGCTCTTGCAATTTCAGGTATGCCTTCGGGTCGATTTACTTTTGAAGGGTTTTTAAGCGTTAATAAGCCGGGTAGAGCTAAACATCTTGATGAATTGAGAAATGAAAAAAGAACAATGATTTTTTATGAAGCTCCTCATAAGCTTTCGGCTACGCTTAAAGATATGAATAAAGTGTTCGGTAACCGTGAAATTGCAATAGTCCGTGAGCTGACAAAAATTCACGAGCAGGTTATTAAAACAACTCTTGATGATGCTGTTTCTCTTTATGGTGACGGAAACCTTAAGGGCGAAATGGTTATAATTCTGAGGGGTAAAGAAGATAATGACAACGAAGAAAAATTAACTCTTGAGGATGCAGTTGAACTTGCCCGAAAAAGTGTTGAAAGCGGAATGAGCACAAGTGAAGCTGCAAAAAATGCAGCAAGACTTACAGGTTTTAAAAAAGGCGATATTTATAAATCGTTGTTATAATTCAGGAGGATAAAATGACAGATTTAATCACTTATTCTTTAGAGCACTGGTATATAATCCCTATTTTTATTATTCTTATAGGTCTTACTGTTTTTATGTGGATAAAAGCAATTATCTCAGGTCAGAAAAGAAAAGAGGAGAGAGACAGAATTATTGCTCAACTTGAAAAAGAGAAGGCTTTAAGAAATCAGTTCAGAGTTCTTGATAAATCAATGATTGATAATAGCGATATTGACGATGAGCGTCTTATTTTTGGAGTTGCTGCAAATGTTCAGATGTCAATAGAAAAGCTTGATAATATGAATGAAGCTTTTTTGTGTTTGGATGAAAAAAAGCAATTTATATACGCTCTTAACTATGTTTTTGAAGACAGTAAATATGAACGCCTTTCTGACTTTTTCAGAAATAACGGAGAGCCGTTGACATCTGTTGCGCAAAAAGCTGTCTGTGCTGTTGTAGGTGGTGAGTTTGAAAGAATTTTCACCTCACAGTTCAGTATGCTGGATGACAATAATGAAGATATTTCTTTTGATGCCGCTGAGGTTGAAAATCTTGATAGATGCTATCTTGATTTTATGAAAAATAATAAGGATTCCGTTTTAAAAACAGTTTCTGATTATATCAGAATTAATTTTGACAGTTTTATGTAGTTTTGATATTTTTTATTCACCGTCTGATTTGTTTCAGTCGGTGATTTTTTTGCTTTTTGATTAAAAAAATACATAAAACTTATAGATTTTCTATTCCATTTGACATGTGTTTGTGTTATTATTATGGTGTATGTAACTATGTAGTTGCAAAATTACTCCAAAAGGAGAGGTTTTAATGGCACATTTTATTTTTTCAGCATTTTGTGATGAATCAGGCGAAACAACAATTGGCGGTCAGATGGCTGCCTGCAAAGCTAACGGCATAACTCATATGGAGCTCCGAGGCTTTGGCGAAAAATCAATAAACAACCTTACAGTTGAAGAAGCCGAAGCTATGAAAAAAGAGATTGATGAGCAGGGTATGAAAGTTGCTTCAATCGGTTCAGGTTATGGTAAAATTGAAATCACAGATGATTTTGAACCTCATTTTGAAAAGTTCAAGAATACTGTTGCCGTGGGCAAAATTCTTGAAGCTAAATATATCAGAATTTTCTCATTTTTCTTCACAAAAGGCGAAAGCCATGAAGAATATAAAGATGAAGTTATCCGCAGGGTGAAAGCCATGGCAGATTATGCATCTGAGCAAGGTCTTATCCCTTGTCTTGAAAATGAAAAAGATGTTTATGGTGATACTGCCGAAAGAATGAATGATCTTCTTCGTGCGTGTGATAACCTTCTCGGTGTATTTGACCCGTCAAACTTCGTTCAGTGCGGTGTTGATACGCTTAAAGCTTATGACCTTATAGGTGATAAGATCGAATACTTCCATGTTAAAGATGCTCTTTTTGATGGAGGAACAGTAGTTCCTTCAGGTGAGGGCGACGGTAATCTTGTTGCGATACTTAAACAGTTCGCGCAGAAAGACGGTCAGAGAGTTCTTTCTCTTGAACCTCACCTTAAGGTGTTTGACGGTCTTTCTTCACTTGAAGCTGATGACGCAACAGAAAAGATGATGGAAAAGAACGTTTACTCATCTCATGCCGAGTCATTCAGTGTTGCAGCTGCTGCAATGCATAAAGTTGCCAAAGAAGCTCAGCCTATCAGATTCGGTATTATCGGTATGGGTAACATGGGTACATCTCACGCCAACAATTTCCTTGCAGGTAAAATCAAGGATATGAGAATTACAGCAGTTGCAGATATCGTTCCCGAAAAGCTTGAATGGTCAAAAGAAAATCTTCCTTGGGCTAAACGCTTTAATTCTGCATCCGAACTTATGGACAGCGGTGAAGTTGACGCTGTTGTTATCTGTACACCCCATTACTTCCATCCTCCTCTTGTTATGGAAGCATTAAGCAAAAACCTTCATGTCGTTTCAGAAAAACCTGCAGGTGTATATACAAAGCAGGTTCGTGAGATGAATGAAGCTGCTCAGAAGAGTGATAAAGTTTTTGCAATGATGTTTAATCAGAGAACTAACTGTGTTTACAGAAAAATCAAAGAAATTGTTGACAGTGGTGAATATGGTGAAATCCGCCGTGTAAACTGGATTATTACAGACTGGTACAGAACCCAGGCTTACTATAATTCAGGCGGATGGCGTGCAACATGGTCAGGTGAAGGCGGTGGCGTTCTTCTTAATCAGAGCCCCCACCAGCTTGATTTGTGGCAGTGGATTTGCGGTATGCCTTCAAAAGTCCGTGCTTTCTGCCATAACGGAAAGTGGCACGATATTGAAGTTGAAGATGATGTAACAATTTATGCTGAATATCCCAACGGTGCAACCGGTGTGTTTATTACCACAACAGGCGATTATCCCGGAACAAACCGTTTTGAAATTACTATGGATAAAGCAAAGTTGGTTTGTGAAAATTCTGAGTCACTTACTCTTACTGTTCTTGATGTTCCCATCAGTGAGAATTGTATGAATTGCGATAAAGGCTTTACTGATATCAAGACAACAACAGTTGAGGTTGAGACCGACGGTTATAACGAACAGCATTCAGGTGTTCTCAACGCTTTCTCATCTCACATTCTTAACGGTACTCCTCTTGTTGCAGACGGAGTAGAAGGTATCAGAGGTCTCATGATTTCAAACGCTGCTCATCTTTCGAGCTGGACAAATGAAGAAGTTACTCTTCCTGTTGATGAAGATGTTTTCTATGCAGAGCTTCAGAAGAGAGTTGCAACCTCAAAAGTTAAAGACAATGTTGTTGAAACCGTTGAAAGCGATATGAGCAGCACATTCTGATTCAGGGTGAGAGTATGAAAATTAATTTAGTTGGCTGTGGTGGCATTTCAAAATGCCACTTCAACGCCATTAGTGCTTTAACCGGTAAGGGTGCCGTGTTGACGGCAGTTGCAGATATAGTACCCGAAAAAGCTGATTATGCAGCTGAAAAAAACAATTGTAAGGCATACTATAATTATATTGAAATGCTTGACAGCGAATGCCCTGATGTTGTGCATATCTGCACACCTCACTATCTTCATGTGGATATGGCGGTAGAGGCGCTTGAAAGAGGTATAAATGTTGTTCTCGAAAAGCCGTGCGGAACTTCAGTTGAAGGCCTTAAACGCCTCATTGAAGCCGAAAAACGCTCTGATGCGAAAGTTGCAGTATGCTTTCAGAACAGATATAATCCTTCGGTTGTTTTTGCTAAGAATCTTATTAAAAGCAAAGAATATGGCGAAGTGAAAACTGCACGTGCTATGGTCACCTGGCGCCGTGATGAAGATTATTACAATGCTGATGCCTGGCGTGGCACCTGGTCACAGGAATGTGGCGGTGTGCTTATAAATCAGGCTATTCATACACATGACCTTATGCAGTATCTCTGTGACAAAGAAACAGCTACTGTTGATGGTCATATTGAAAATTATCACCTTAAAGATTCAATCGAAGTTGAGGATACTGCGAGTGTATATTTTACTTATACCGATGGTGCAAGAGCTGTGTATTTTGCCACTAATGCTGCCGGTGATAACTCGATGCCTGTTGTTGAGATTTTTTGTGAAAACGCAGTAATCCGTGTTGAAGGTAAATCTGTTTATAAAATCAGTGACAGTGTTGAGCAGATTTTTTCTCAGAAAGCAAATGATGAAACTGTCGGCAAACAAGAGTGGGGTAATAGCCATACCCGCCTTATTGCGGATTTTTATGACTGTATTGCTGAAAATAAAGATTTTCCCATCAGCGCTGAAGAAGCTTCAAGAGTTGTTTATGAGCTTCTTGCTGTATATGAATCATCAGAATCAGGTAAAACTATTGATATAAAAGATTTTGTAAAATAATCGAAAGGACGACATTATTATGCAAATGACAATCCGTTGGTTCGGAGCAGAAAAAGATACCGTAACACTTGAACAAATCAGACAGATACCCGGTGTTGCAGGTGTAGTTCCTGCATTACACAAGCTTCCTGCAGGAGAAGTGTGGCCTCTTGATATGATTATGGATATGAAAAAAGAGATTGAGGCTGCCGGTCTTACAATGGAATGTATTGAAAGCGTCAATGTTCACGAAGATATTAAATTGGGTCTTCCTTCTGCTGAAAAATACATTGAAAATTATAAAACATGCATCAGAAATCTTTCAAAAGCCGGTGTTAAAGTTATCTGTTATAATTTTATGCCTGTTTTTGACTGGACAAGAACTGATCTCGCGATGGATATGGGTGACGGATCTACCTGCCTTTGTTATAACGGAAAACAAATTGAAGGCAAGAGTCCTGAAGATATGTTCCGTGAAATTGATGATAATTCCAATGGTTACGCTATGCCCGGATGGGAAACTGAGCGTATGGGTGAAATCAAGGAACTTTTTGAAAAATATAAAGGAATCACATCTGAAGATTTATGGAATAATCTTAAGCACTTCCTTGAAGAGATAATTCCTGTTTGTGAGGAATGTGATGTCAGAATGGCTATTCATCCTGATGATCCGCCATGGGATATTTTCGGTCTTCCCAGAATTATCAAAAATATTGAGGATATCAGAAGATTCCTTAAGCTTGTTGACAGCCCTTATAACGGACTCACTTTCTGCACAGGTTCTTTAGGTGCAAGTGCAGCAAATGATTTGCCGTCAATGATAAGAGAAGTGGGTGACAGAATTTATTTTGCCCACCTGCGTAATGTTAAGATCCGTGAAAGCTGGTTTAACGAAACCGCTCATCTTTCTCAAGCAGGTTCACTTGATATGTGTGAAATTGTCAAAGCTTTACAGGATGTCGGCTTTGAAGGATATATCCGTCCGGACCATGGCAGAATGATCTGGGGCGAAGTTGCAAGACCCGGTTACGGTCTTTTTGACAGAGCTTTGGGTGCAGCTTATCTTAACGGACTCTGGGAAGCCTGTGAAAAGTCAAGATAATGGAGGTTCAATTATGAATATACATGAAAGTCTTAAAAATAAAGTTGCTGTTGTAACAGGCGGCGGCGGAGTGCTTTGCAGCGGTTTTGCAAAAACTCTTGCAAAGCAGGGCGTTAAGGTTGCGGTTCTTGATCTCAATGAAAAAGCAGCCCAATCCGTTGCTGATGAAATTGTTGCCGATGGCGGTGTTGCTATTGCAGTTGGTTGCAATGTTCTTGAAACAGAAAGTATGAACGCTGCCAGAGAAATTATCAATGAAAAGCTTGGTACTTGTGACATTCTCCTTAACGGAGCAGGCGGTAACAACCCAAGAGGTACAACAACAAAAGAAACTCTCGAAAAAATTGATCTTATCGAAAAAAATGATGATGTAAAAACATTCTTTGATCTTGATCCTAAAGGAATTGAGTTCGTTTTTAATCTCAACTTCCTCGGAACTTTAATTCCTACCCAGGTTTTTGCTAAAGATATGGCTGTTAAAGATGACAGTTGTATTATAATGGTAACTTCAATGAATGCTTACAGACCCCTTACTAAAATACCTGCTTATTCTGCTGCAAAAGCTGCTGTGGCAAATTTCACTCAGTTTATGGCTGTTCACTTTGCAGATATGGGAATCAGAGTTAATGCTATTGCTCCCGGATTTTTCTCAACTCAGCAGAACAAGGCTCTTTTATGGAATGATGACGGAACACCTACTGCAAGAACCGGAAAAATTCTTGCTGCAACTCCTATGAAACGTTTTGGTGAACCGGAAGAGCTTTCAGGTGCCCTTCTTTTCCTTTGCGATAAAGAATATTCAGGTTTTGTAACAGGAACAACAATTGCTGTTGATGGTGGTTTCAATGCCTATTCGGGTGTATAATTGAGGTGATTTCATGAAGCCGTTGGTCAGTATCATTGTGCCTGTTTTCAATCTTGAAAAATATATAAGCAACTGTCTTTTCAGTCTGATGAATCAGACCTATCATAATCTTGAAATTTTGTGTATAGATGACGGAAGTACTGACTCAAGTGGTGATGTAATCCGTGAGTTATCCGTTGAAGATAACAGAATTGTCTATATAAAAAAAGAAAACGGGGGAGTATCCTCTGCCAGAAATCTTGGCCTTGATGTGTTCAAGGGTGATTTTGTTATGTTTGTTGACGGTGATGATTATCTTCATCCTCAGGCAATTGAACTTTTTGTTGAGTGTATCGAAAAAACAGGTTGTGGTATTGCTTGTGCAGGTGTTCAGGGTACTGATGCGACTGATGTTTCATTTGAGAAGCTGATTGATATCAGATTCGATAAAGTTAAAACTGATGAGCTGATGTTTGACGGGAATTTCAGTGGTCTTATGTCATCATGCAGTAAGCTTTATTCAAAAAAATCGCTTAAAAATATTTACTTTGATGAAAATCTTATTTATTCAGAAGATACAATTTTTGTTTTTGATCTTTTGATGTTATTTAATGAGGTAGCAATTATAAATAAAAACCTTTATTATTATTTTCATCGGGAAGGTTCTGCCACCAGAGTTGAGTTTAAAATTAAAAAAAGTAACACAATTGGTGCTTTTTCAGCTCTGTGTGACAGACTTGCGATAAATCAAAAAGATGTTATGCTTGATAAAATGCTTATATATCTTTATAAGTTTATTTTAGCTGTCAGAACCCAGGCTTATGGCTCACGGTTTTTCAAAGCGGTTAATTCTGTATGCAAAGATGTGGGCAAACGTTGGCTTAAAAGGCTGATAAAAGCTCAGAATATAGGTCTGAGCTCTAAAGCTCAGTTTATAATATTCTTCTTTTCTCGTCATATTTATGAATTTGCCAGATTGTTAGCTGATCCCACAATGAAAGATTTTTATCGCAACAGAAGAAAACATAATGGCTGATTGCCAAAAGGATTGATTTAATGAAAACAGTTATTAAAATTTTATCTCTTGTACTTTGCGTTAGTGTTATTCTGAGCCTCTGCGCTTGTAATAATACTGAGTATGATGGTTCCGGTCTTCCTGAGTCAGAATTTCTTGCTGAAGAAAAAAATGACGAATTCAGATATGAAGTATATGAAGATTATACTATTATAACTGAATATTTCGGTGAAGATTTCAGAGTTACCATACCTTCCCACCTTGGAGGAAAGTCAGTAAAAGGCATCGGTGATAATGCAATCGGTATGAGTGTTTTAGCTATTGAGATTGTTGATATACCTAAAAGCGTTGTCTATATTTCACCGTCTGCTTTCGAAGGTTGCACAACAACCACTATTTATACAGTTGCGCAGAGTAATCCTGTTTACAAAAGTCTTGATGGTGTAATATATTCAAAAGACGGTAAAGCTCTTCTGCATTATCCGTCAGGCAGACTTGAAAAAACAATAACTGTTTCAGGCGATGTTGAGGTAATTGGCGGATATGCCTTTGCAAATAACGAAGATGTTGTAACTATTTCGCTTCCTTCCTGTGTAACCAAAATAGAAGAACACGCTTTTGACGGTTGTGATAAACTTAATAAAATTAATCTCCCGGAAGGTATTGCTGATGTTGGTGCGTATGCTTTCCATGAGTGCGCAGCTTTATCTGAAGTTACTTTACCTAAAACATTAAAAACAATAGGCGAACACGCTTTTGACTATTGTATATCTTTTAAAAAGGTTGAAATTCCTGACTCCGTTGTGATGATTGGTGATGGTGCATTCAGACGTTGTAAGAGCCTTAGTGAAGTTACTTTGCCCTCGTCTCTTGAAAGATACGGTTATCAGGTGTTTACCGGTTGCCACATGCTTGAAGAGTTTAAATTTACTCAGAACAATAATAAGTTCAGAGTAATTGATGGTGTTTTATATTCATCGGATGCTACAGAATTAGTTGAT
>JAZRME010000038.1:0-2825 GCA_045647325.1 Acutalibacteraceae bacterium
AACATCAGGCAGTGATTATCACCATCCCGACAGCAAGATTGCGGGTGGAATTGAAACAAACGAAAAAATCACCTCAAATGCTGATTTGCTTCGCATTCTGCGTTCAGGTGAATATACACTCATTAAATCTCAGGAGGAGAAAGACAATGGCTAAAATTATCAGCGGTAAGGAAGTTTCCGCTTTTATTCAATCTAAAATGGCAGAAGAAGTTAAATCTCTCAACGATAAAGGTATAGCCGTTTCTCTGGCTGTTATTATTGTTGGTGAAGACCCTGCATCAAAGGTTTATGTCGGCAATAAAAAGAAAGCTTGTGAAAAGCTGGGTATAAATTCTTATGAATACGCATTGCCTGAAAAAACAACGCAGCAGGAACTTCTTGATCTTATAGAAGAACTTAATACAAGAGATGATGTTAACGGTATTCTCTGTCAGCTTCCTTTGCCGAAGCATCTTGATGAAAAAACAGTTATCAATGCTATAAATCCTGAAAAGGATGTTGACTGTTTTCACCCTATGAATGTAGGTAAAGTTTCAATCGGTGACGGAAAGATTCTTCCTTGCACTCCGGCAGGAATTATGGAAATGCTCCGATATGAAGGTATTTCACCTGAAGGCAAAAATTGTGTTGTAATCGGCAGAAGTAATATTGTTGGCAAACCCATCAGCTCACTTCTTCTCAATGCTAACGGCACTGTTACTACATGCCACTCTAAAACAAAAAATCTTGCTGAAGTTACTCGTGAAGCAGATATTCTTGTTGCTGCTGTGGGCAGACCTTTGTTTGTTACTGCAGATATGGTAAAAGAAGGCGCAGTTGTTATTGATGTTGGTATTCACCGTGATGAAAACAATAAACTCTGCGGTGATGTTGACTTTGAGTCAGTTGAGCCTAAGGCAGGTTATATTACTCCTGTTCCCGGTGGTGTAGGACCAATGACAATAGCTATGCTTATGTGTAACACTGTTGCTGCCGCTAAAATGCAGAAGGGTGTGACTTTATGAAAAAGATAACAGCAGCGTTACTTGTCACTTTGATGTTATTTTCTCTTACTTCTTGTAAAATCGGTGAAGACGGGCAGCGTGATATATCTGATGAAGCAAAAGATATTGCATCCCAGATTGAGCAACTTGCGACAACCAAGGATACATCTGTTATAGAAAATCTTTCAGAACCTCAGAAGAAGTATTTTGATTCTCTTGGCAAAACAATCGAAGGAACAAAATTGATTGTTTACAGCGATTCAGTTAATTTTACTGTAGTTTATGTTTTTGAATTTGTTGATAACAAAGTTACAAAGACAACAACATATCATCTTATTAAAAATGATACATATTTCAATGTTATAAGTGCAGGTATTGATGCTAAAAGCAAAGCAACAGTTGATGAAAAAAATAAAATTATCAAAGCTGAAAATACAAATGAACACAAAGATAAAACTTATGAAGTGATTTTAAAAGAATTTTCTCAGTACACTGTTGTTAAATAAAAGAAAGGAAAGATCTTATGTATAGCTTTTTTACAAGAATCTGGGCAGGTATTCTCAGCGTTATTTCAATGATTTGCATTACTCTTGATATTCCTTTTTACGCTGTTGGCGATGAGGTTGATATGTCTAAATTCACACTGACTTTCAGTGATGAATTTGATGCTGAACTTGATCGTAGCATTTGGTCGGGTCATTACACTTATGGCAAAACTTCTGAAGCCAGAAAAGGCAGTTATTGGAATCAGTACCTTGCTGAAACAAAAGACGGCAATCTTGTTATTCCCGTGGTTTACCTTGAAGAAGGTATGGGCGGCAAAGGTGCAGGATGGTATTCTGCAGGTATTGACACAGACTCCGACTCACCCAACGGTTTCAGTCAGAAATACGGATATTTTGAATGTCGTTGCATTCTTCCTAAGGGTGTAGGTATCTGGAGCGCTTTCTGGATGATGAATGACGGCGTTTATGAAGCTAATGGTACAGGTACTGACGGCACTGAAATTGACATTATGGAAAGTCCGTATTACGGTGAGTTTTTAGAAAACCGTGTTTCTGCCAATCTTCATTTTGACGGTTATAACGATGCTCATCAGAAATGGGGAGCTAAAGAATTTCTCCTTGAAGGTAACCCCTATGAAGAGTTTAACACTTACGCAGTTGAGTGGAATG
This sequence comes from Acutalibacteraceae bacterium, assembly GCA_045647325.1. GTDB lineage: Bacteria > Bacillota > Clostridia > Oscillospirales > Acutalibacteraceae > CAG-488. The sequence goes on from JAZRME010000038.1 coordinate 2,159, forward strand.
AAAATGAGTATATTTTCTACATCAACGGCAAGGAAGCTTGTCGCACTGATTTCGGCGGAGTAAGTCAGGAAGCTGAATATCTTATTCTCTCTGTTGAAATGAGTGGAGAAAATGCAGTTCCTGCCGCTCATGTAGATATTCCGAACAACGGTGAGGGCTGTGAATTTATAGTTGACTATGTAAGAGCATATCAATATACAGATAAGATGTGATTGCGAGGATAAAAAATGGCAAAGATGGTTTTAAAATTCACATTCGATGCCGATGTTATCGAAGTACCTGATTTTATAGTTAAAAAACGTAAGTTTTATCAGTCAAAATTTGATGAATGGCTGTTTGATGAAAATAATGACCATCCGTTTTGGCTTTATAAAAAAGGTAAAAAAGTTTGTGTAAGTTACAGGGCAGAGGCTTTTGTGATGTGGCTTAATACATATATTTTGGCAGATTCAGAAGAAAAAGCCGATATATATGATTCAAATACGAAGATATATTTAAAAAGCTGGCCTGTTTTAAACTTCTGAGAGGTAACTATGATTAACGTTTGTTTCGTCTGCCACGGCAATATATGTCGTTCTCCTATGGCAGAGTTTGTATTAAAAGATATTGTTAAAAAACAGGGGATAGCAGATAGATTTTTTATTGCCTCTGCAGCTACAAGTACTGA
>JAZRME010000039.1:0-4112 GCA_045647325.1 Acutalibacteraceae bacterium
TTGGGAATGTTTTTGTTGGGTCTTAAATCTACCGGATGGATTACCGTTGAGGTTCAGAGTTTTGAAGAGCTGCAAAAACTCGGAGTGGTTCAGAGTGAACACGCTCTTGACGTATTATGGTTCAGCTATGTTATGGTTCCCGCAATCGGTTGCTTTATTGCATATCTTGTCTGGAACTTCTATAAGCTCAATGACAAAGACGTTCAGGTTATGGCTGACTGCAACACAGGCAAAATAACACGTGAAGAAGCTGAAAATATGCTCAGCAGAAAATACTGATAAAATATTTGCAGTTGTTTGACATCAAAAAATATGGCAGGGATTTTTCCCTGCCATATTTTTTATTTCTTTGGTTTTTTTACTTTATTGAGAACAGCATTAACTTCAAGAATCTGCTCTTTTGAGAATTTACCTCCGAGCATTGAGAATACACGTTTAACAGTGAATCCCTTTACCATACCGTAAAGACTTTTTATCATATCCTTGCTGATCTTGATTCCTGATACATCAAATCCTGCAACATCAGCCTTCTTTTTACCTTCACCATCTTTTTTGCCGCCAAAAGCTTTTTTAAGATTAAGAATAATCTTTACAAAAGCAATTTTACCGCCTGTTGTTGAAAGAATATCACCGATTGTGTCGTTGATAGAAAAATGTCCGTCAGGAGTATTGATTTCAAACCAGTTGATTACATCGCCTTCATCTTTCATGATGTAAGCTTCATTCGGTGTATCAACTTTGCGGATTACAGAGGTGTCTTCAAGGTCACCTGCTCTGGCAACAAGGGTGGTTTCGCCCTGATTTTTAACTTCAAAATAGAAGAAGGGATATTCACCTTTGGTCTGTTTGCCCACACTCTCTCCGTTTGCAAACAATTCAACCTCATTACAGTTTGAGTAAACGGTGACTTTTGTTACATCTTCTACTCTGTCAACATATCTCTTTGAACAAAGATGAATCATCGGTTTATCAGAGAGCCAGGCCTGATAAGCATAGAAAGAATCTTTTTTATACTTACGGTCAAATGTAATAAGACCTTTATGATTCATTCCGTTTTCGCCGCCTTCAGCACGGGCATCAGCAGCAAAGTCAAACATATTCCAGACATGTGTAGCCCAAAGATAAGGTCTTTGCGCAATTTGTTTAATAAGCTCTTCGTGATAATATGACTGATACTCTTCTGTATAGTCACCCTGAACAGGATTAGATGTGTGCCAATCAAGAGCTTCACAACCGTATTCACTCAGACCGATGGGTTTGTTGGGATATTTTTTATGGAAGTCATCAAACCATGGTCCGTTCATATCTGTTGAACCACCGTACCAACCGAAGTAATGGTTGTAAGAAAGAATATCACTGATGTGAACATATTCCGAATCAATTGAGCACATTGTAACACTGGCTATAGTAGTAAGACGGGTTTTATCCATCTTATGGCACAGTTCATTGAGCTTTTTATGGTTTCTGATAAGATCAGGGTCATTAGCACCGGCAATAGTGATTTCATTAGAAAGACCCCATACAACAATTGACGGATGATTATAATTCTGGCTGATAAGCTCTTTCATCTGAGAAATTGTGTTATCATATCCGTTAGGCATATGTCTTGAAATATATGGGATTTCAGCCCAGAGCACAAGACCTGCTTCATCACAAAGATCATAAAAAATCTGTGAATGCTGATAATGAGCGAGACGGATTGTATTAGCACCCATTTCAAGAATCAGCTCAACATCCTCTTTATGGTGTTCAGGAAGAAGAGCATTACCGATATCAGGTCTGTCCTGATGGCGTGAAACACCACGAAGGGGATATTCTCTTCCGTTAAGTATAAAGCCCTTTTCAGGGTCAACGCTGAATGTACGGCAGCCGAAACGGGTTGAAATCTCATCTATAACTTCATCGTTTTCAATAAGATATGCTTTTGCAGTATAAAGGTACGGGTCTCTGAGACCGTCCCAAAGATGAACATTTTTAATGGTAATTTCAGCAGCGTCATCACCATCTTTTTCACAAGAAGCAACGACCTCACCGTCGGCAATAATTTCATATTTAACCTTGCAGTTATCGTCATTTTTGATAAATGTTCTGATTTCAACATCTGCGTCTGCGCCTTTGATTACGGGGGTTACCATAATACCGGGAGCTCCGTAATAATCAAGATCAAAGTGATTTTTTGAAACACCGATTACGCTTACGTCACGGTAAATACCGCCATAAAAAGTAAAGTCAGCGTTCTGGGGATAAACCTTATCATTTGATGAATTATCAACAGCAAGTGAAAGAATATTAGTTTCATCAGCTTTATCAATTTTCACTCTGAAGGTTGAATAGCCACCATGATGCTCTGCAAGTTTTTTACCGTTCCAATAAACATCGCAAGATGAGTTTACACCGTCAAACTGAAAATAAATCTCCTCACCCTGAGGCAAATCGGAAGCATTTATTTCTTTAGCAAACCAGCAAGTTCCTCGGTAATAGTCATTACCTCCGTCCTGACCGTCTTTGCCGTTCCAGGTATAAGGAAGATTAAGCTTTTCCCAATCAGTAGGAACTGTTTTGGGTGCAGCTGTAGCATTTTTAGAAAATAACCAATCCGAATTAATTACTTTGATGTTTCTCATATTAACCTCCAAAGTTTAATTTATCAGAAATATTATAACGCAAAGAGCAAAACATTTCAATATTATTATAACAATAAATAACCACTCAATGCAATTTTTACAAAGAGTGGTTACCGATTATTTCTTCTTAGACGGAATAACAAAAATAAAAATCAGACTGCTTAATAACAAAATCATAGGATAATAAAGATTTGCAATAATATCAAAAGCAGAAAGTTTGCAACCGAGGGTACTTGCAGCTGACAAAGCCACAAGAATCTGCGCTCCGTAAGGAAGAAATCCCTGAAAAATGCAAGAAAAAGTATCAAGTATAGATGCTGTCTTTTTGTTTGAGATTCCGAATTTTTCAGATATTTCTTTAGCTATGGGATTTGCCATAACAATGGCTACGGTATTATTTGCTGTTGCGATATCCATAACACCAACGAGAAGTCCGATACCAAGCTGACCGCCTTTATTGCCTTTAAACACTTTACAAATTCCGTTAAGCAGCGCATCAAAACCGCCATTTCTTTTTATAAGAGCACACAAAGCTGCAACAAGAACAGCTACCATTGAAGTTTCAAACATCCCTGAAGCTCCTTCTCCCATTGAAGCCAGAAGAGCAGGAAAGCTGACTGCACCTGAAGAAAGCATAATCACGCTGCCGGAAACGATGCCGATTAAAAGGGTTATGAACACATTTATACCGATAATTCCGCTTATCAGAACAAGGATATACGGTATTATCTGAATCATTTCATATTCTTTATTTATTGCATCAGAAACTTCATATCCGGATGATAATATAAAAATCAAAATCAATGTCACAATAGCAGCAGGAAGAACAACTGAAAAGTTTGTGCGGAATTTATCTTTCATTTGGCAACCCTGCCCGTTACAGGCTGCAATTGTTGTGTCTGAAATGAAAGAAAGATTATCTCCGAACATTGCTCCGCCGACAACTGTAGCTACACAAACAGCAACCGGAAAGCCTGAACCTGACGAAATTGCCACAGCAATCGGTGTGATCAGAGTAATAGTGCCTACAGAAGTTCCCATAGCTGTCGAAACAAAACAACTGATTACAAATAAAACCACAAGGGCAAACTTCGGCGGTGTAACAGAGAGCATAAAATAAGCAACACTTTCAGCTGATCCCCTGCCGACAACACCGACAAATATACCTGCAAGTAAAAATATAATCAACATAGTAATTATATTTTTATCGCCTATCCCCTTGCCCATAATTTCAAACTTTTCATCAAGAGATGCACCTTTTGTCTGAATAATCGCTACAAGCAAAGCAAGAAGGAAAGCCACCACAACAGGCACATTATAAAAGCCCATCGGTATTTTTAAAAAATACTCAAAAATGATACCCAAAGACAGATAAAAAACAGCAAACACTCCCATAGGGAGTAATGCTGATGCATTTGTTTTTTTCATAATTACGCTCACTTTTCATTTTAATATAAATGAATTATAACATACTCACGATGAAAAAAT
>JAZRME010000040.1:0-9138 GCA_045647325.1 Acutalibacteraceae bacterium
GCTGTACCCTTGTACCATTCTGTTCCCTTAATCTGCTGATAGGGTGAGAGAATATGAACACCGCCGTCGGCTCTGTCAAGGTCCCAGGCATGGCCGTTGCCGATATAATCGTTAAGCTCCAACGGCTGATACTGAGTCAGCACACCAACTGTATAAATACCAGAATTCACACAGTTAGAAAGAGGGAAATCTATAATTCGGTATTTGCCGCCATAAGGTACGGCAGGTTTTGCAATGTTTTGAGTGAGTATTCCCAGACGGCTTCCCTGTCCACCTGCGAGAAGCATGGCAATACATTCGTGTTTTCTGGACATTTTGTTAATCCTCCTTCTTTGTTTTGCCGGATTTTTTTGTTGGGTTTTTGCGTTTGAGTTTAATGTAAACAGCGCTCAACCCGGCCAAATCAAGGTCAATGCTGTTTTCTTGTGAATGCATCGGAATTTTTTCACTTTTATAAAGCTTTTTATCAACGACGCCGTCACCACCGAAGGCTTTGTCATCAGATGAAAAAATCACTTCATAAGTTCCCCCCACGGGAACTCCGATACGATAACTTTCACGGCGGACATTTGTGAAGTTGCACACCGTGATAATCTCTTTGCCCTGTTTGTCTTTTCGTCTGAAGGCTATAACAGAGTTTGAGTTGTCATCACTGACTATCCACTCAAAGCCCTCCCACGAAAAATCAATCTGCCACAAGGCGGGAGTATTTTTATAAAAAGCATTAAGCTCTTTAACAAAGTGATGAAGCTGACGGTGGTTGTCATAATCAAGGAGCAACCAATCAAGCCCCTGCTTATAATTCCACTCAATAAACTGGCCGAATTCAGAGCCCATAAACATCAGCTTTTTGCCCGGATGAGCCATAAGATAACACATAAACGAGCGCACACCTGCAAATTTTTCTTCATAGCTACCCGGCATTTTGTTGATCAATGAGCATTTGCCGTGAACCACTTCATCGTGAGAAATAGGGAGAACAAAGTTTTCGGAAAATGCATAGAAAAAAGAAAATGTCAGGTTGTTGTGATTAAACTTTCTGAAATATCCGTCAAGTGAAAAATATTTAAGGCAGTCATTCATCCAGCCCATATTCCACTTAAAATTAAATCCCAGTCCTCCGTCACTGACAGGCTTTGAAACCATAGGCCAGGCGGTGCTTTCTTCCGCTATCATAAGTATGTCACTATGCTCGGTAAAAAGAACGGTATTCAGCTTTTTTAAAAATTCAATAGCTTCGAGATTTTCGTTGCCGCCATATTGGTTGGCAACCCAATGACCGTCATCTCTGCCGTAATCAAGATAAAGCATTGACGCAACGGCATCCACTCTCAACCCGTCGATGTGATATTTTTCAATCCAGAATAAAGCGCTTGAAAGCAAAAAGCTTTTAACTTCATTCCGTCCGTAATCAAAAACTTTAGTGCCCCACTCAAGATGCTCACCCTTACGGATGTCGGCATATTCATAACAGGGGCCTCCGTCAAACTCATAAAGGCCATGGGCATCTTTCGGAAAATGAGCCGGTACCCAATCAAGGATAACTCCTATTCCATTCTGATGAAACTTGTCAACAAGATACATAAAATCTGAAGGCTCACCATAACGGGATGTGGGAGCAAAATAACCCGTAACCTGATAACCCCACGAGCCGTCAAACGGATACTCGGTCAGAGGCAGAAACTCAACATGAGTATAGCCCATTGTTTTAACATAATCGCAAAGCTCGTCAGCTAACTGACGGTATGAATAAAAGTTGCCGTCGCTGTGTTGTTTCCATGAACCTGCGTGAATTTCATAAATATTAACAGGTCTTTCGTATATGCTTGAATTTTTTCTTTTTTCAAGCCACGCTGAGTCGTTCCACTCATAGCCCTCAATGTCATAAAACTTTGACGCTGTGTCAGGACGGGTTTCTGTGTGAAAGCCGTAAGGGTCAGCCTTCATAAGCCGTCTGCCGTCTTTGGATATCACACAAAACTTATAAACGTCAAACTGATTAAGGGATGGAACTGAAACTTCCCATATTCCCCCATCGGTGATTTTTGTCATATGGTTTGCGTTATCGTTCCATGAATTGAAATCACCCACAACGCTTACGCCTATTGCTCCGGGGGCCCAGGTGCGAAAAACCGTGTTGCCCTCGCCGTCATTATGTGCGCCGAGAAAATCATAACTTCTGGCATTTGTTCCCTGATGAAAGAGATAAGTCGGTATCTCATAACTCTCAGGCAGTTTGTTTTGCATCTCTTACACATCCTTCCGCACCGGGCTGTGATAAGGCATAAACCTCCACTTGCCCAACTATTCATTTTTATTATAACAGACTTTTTTCATTATTCAATAGTTTTTGACTATTATATTCAAAAAAACTTTAGTTTTATTACTGCCAATTTGTATAGTTTGTTACAAAAAAATCCCGTTTTCGCCACAAAAAAGCACCGGGCTTATACAACCCGATGCTTCAATAATGTATTATTCTTCACCTACACGGTGAATAGTTTCCTGAGCTGTTCCGTTTTTGTCATAGGTGTAGGTGCGATAATTGCTCAGCTCACCATTGACAAACTCGCTCATTTTTGTTCTTCTGCCCTCGCTGTCATATTCATACTCAACGTGACCGGTTACATCTGTTCCGTCATAAAATACAACTTTCTTTTCACGGCCGTCAGCGTTATATTCATAAACAGTTTTGGCTATCTGATTGCCTTCAGGACCTGTTTCGAGATAAAGAGTGATAAGATCATTCTGATTATACTCTCTCTTGACATTTTTAATCAGTTTATTATCAGCGGAATATTCAGCTGAATTAAGAAGAAGTCCGCTGTCAGAGTATTCATAAGTGAAATAAGAGCCTGTGGCTTCACCGTTAACATATTCACGGTGAGAAGAGATTTTGGAGCCGTTATACTCATCAACGCTTGAAATAACCCCACCCTCGTTATAGTTGACTATTTTGATAACTTTATCGTCGGGTGTCATATAAGTTTCTCTTGAAAGCTTGGTTTTTTCAGCGTCACTGTAGCCCTTGATCACTTTATATTCAAGCTCACCTTTTTTGTTATAAAACTCTTCTCTTTCAACATAGCCGCCATCGTCAGAATAAATCTGTGAAACCTCAAGCTCGTCGTCGCCTCCGATCCATCCCTGGTTGAAGCCTACACACGCAACAACGACAACTGCAGCCAACACAACCACAGCAGCGATTATTATGATTATAGTTTTTTTATTTTTCATTTTAATACCTCCGGAAGAGCTGATTACAATTTATTTTAACCCCTTTAATGATGAATGTCAATAATTCCACTTGAATTAGATACCTTTTAATGGTATTATTGAAATATGTATTGGAGGGATTTGTGTGATAAGAACTTTTCTCAGCTTTTTATTGAGCATTTTAATCGCAATCTTCCCCGGCTTAGGCAACTATATAACACCCGAAACTCTGGCTCAGCGACTTGAAATCATAAGTATGATTGACACAGCTGACCTTAACATCACTCTTAAAGACAGTCACGGCAACACCGTTTATGACAGTCAGTTTTCTGACCAGTCAACGCCTACCGAACCCGACACCGTTATTCCCGACCGTTATGACGCAAGAGAATACGGTCTTATTACCCCTGTTAAAAATCAGCTCAACACAGGCGCTTGTTGGTCATTTGCGGCAATTTCTGCGGCTGAAACAAGCGCTGTCAAAAACGGCATAGCTGATAATACCGTTGATTATTCAGAGGCTCACCTTACCTGGTTTGGTCTGAGAAGTCTTTCAGATAATCAGGATGACCCCACTTACGGTGACGGCATTTTTTCAAAGTCACCGTACACCGACGGGGGAAATTGGCTGCGCTCGGTTTTTGCTCTCGCCCGTTGGTCAGGCGCTGAACTTGAAGAAAACGCACCGTTTAACGGAATACCCGAAGATATGGGCAATTATGACGAAGCTCAGCGATACGCTTCATACGCTCATCTTCAGAATTCTGAATATATTTCAGCCGATGATGAAACAGGAATCAAACAGTCAATTATCGACAACGGCTCAATAACAGCTTCATTTTATTACTCGCTGTCATTTCTGAACCATTCTGACAACGGAGCTGCATATTATCAGCGCAGTGTGTCAAACACTAATCACACCGTTACCATTATAGGATGGGACGATAATTTCAGCAAAGATAATTTTAACCGCACACCTGAAGGTGACGGAGCCTGGCTTGTAAAAAATTCCTGGGGTGAATTCTGGGGAACAGACGGCTATTTCTGGCTTTCATATTATGACACCTCACTGTCTGATTTTGTTTCTTTTGATATGGAAAGCGGCGACAACTATGACAACATCCGTCAGTATGACGGCTTTGGTTATAAAGGCTGGGCTTATGTCACAGGCGAAACCACAATGTCAATGGCCAACATTTTTGAAGCCGATTCTCTTGAAGCGCTCAGAGCTGTTTCATTTTATACAGTTCAGAATGATGTTGACTACACCGTTAAAATTTATACTAACCTCATTGACAGCGACACACCCACAAACGGTCTTTTTGCCGCTGAGACTTCAGGTCACCTTGACCACAGAGGATATTACACAATAAATCTTGACCAACCGGTTTCTCTCACAGCCAACAGCCGTTACAGCGTTGTTGTAACAATTTCTGTGCCTGACGGATATAACGCATGTATTCCCCTTGAATATCCCGAAGGCTTTGACGGGGCGCATAACCGCTCATATAACGCTGTTGAAGGTGTCAGCTATTTCACTATTGGTGAAGATTATTCTCAATGGACAGACTCTGCCGTTGAGGGCTACAACAACATCTGCGTTAAAGCCTTCACAGATGAGATGCAGCTGTCTATCAAGGGCACATCATCTTTCAGAATGAGCCTCGGATATCTTTCGGGGGTTTATCTCAATATGAGCACCGACTACATTCTTAATCAGTTTTATAATAAAGACGCTGTTTACGAAAACGGTGTTGTAATGCTTTTTGACACTGTCGGCAATATGATCGACAGCCTTGAGGTCTCTTTTTACGCCGATATTGATGACAACGGCGAAGTGAACGAAGAAGATTACGAGCTTCTCAGTCTTGTTATCAACGGTGAAATAAAATGTAACGGCAAAGAGTTTGTTGCAGCTGACCTTAATTTTGACCACCAACTTACCACAGCAGACCTGATTTTGCTGACAGAATATATCAAATCTTTCACAGGAGGCAATTTATGAATATCTGGCATGATATCTCACCAGAAAAAATCAAACCGACTGACTTTTATGCCGTAATTGAAATCACCAAAGGCAGCAAAAATAAATATGAGCTTGATAAAGAAACAGGTCTTATGCTTCTTGACCGAATTCTCTACACATCAACCCATTACCCTGCTAACTACGGTTTTATTCCGAGAACATACGCTGATGACGAAGACCCGTTGGATGTGCTTGTTCTCTGCTCTGAAAAAATCAATCAGCTCACCCTTGTGCGCTGTTACCCCATCGGTGTAATCACAATGACCGACGGAGGCAAAAAAGACGACAAAATTATCGCTATCCCCTTCAATGACCCGACTTATAACTCTTATAAAAATCTCGAAGAATTACCTGACCATGTTTACAATGAGATGAAACACTTTTTTGAGGTTTACAAAATGCTTGAAGGCGGCAAAAAAACCTCTGTTGACACAATCAGAGGCAAGGACGAAGCTATTAAAATTATCGACCACACAATTGAGAATTATAAAAACAATCTCTATATGCTTCTTAACAAGCATCACGGAGTATTTGACGGAATATAAAATAACGCAGGAGCCACCAGACTCCTGCGTTATATTTTTAATTGAATTTTGTAATAAGACCTGTTGCAAACTGAAGAATGGCAAGAGCATCAGCAGCGTTGATATTTTCATCCCCACTGACATTTGCGCGTTCCATCTGTTCCTCTGTGAGAGCAATCAATCCTGTTGAATATTGAAGAACAAGAAGTGCATCGTTGGAATTGATTTGTCCTTCACCATTTATATCACCTTTTTGAGGCTTCGCATTATAATTGAAGTGCATTGTAGCATTTAATAAACATTCATTGTTTTCGTAAAAAGTTATATCATGCCATTCTGCTTCTGTTCCACTGTAATAAACATCTTTGATATTTTTACAACTAGTAAAAGCACCCATTTCAACAACAGTAACACTTTTAGGCATTTTTACTGTTTCAATGCCTATACAATAATTAAACGCCCATATTCCAATTGTTGTAACACCTTCAGGTATTTCTATATTTTTAAGATTTTTACACCAGCTAAATGCACTTTTTTTGATAACCTTTACATTTTTACCAATTGTCAGATTTATCAGATTATCACAATACGAAAAAGCATCTTCATCAATAATTTCAGCTCCGTCACCTATTAATACACTGGTAAGCTTTTCACATTTATTAAACAATCCTTTAGCAATTAAAGTTACTCCATTGCCAATTACAACATCTATAAGCGAGTCACATCCCGCAAAAGCATAGGTACCCACACTTGTTACGCTGTCAGGAATTTTTATACTCTTAATGTCCGTATCTCTAAATGCATTTTTTCCAATGGTAGTAAGCGTACTTGGAAAATTCACCTCTGCAAGTTTATAACAATATGTGAATGCACTTTCATCGATAACTGTAAGTCCCTCCGGGAAATTAATATCCATCAAACCATAACATTCGTAGAAAGCGTTCTTTTTGATTTCCTTAACACTTTTACCAAGCGATATTTTTTCAAGACCTGTACATCCGCCAAACGATGAAATGCCAATAGTTGTCACATCATCGCCTATTGTAACATTTTTAATGTTTTTGTATGCTCTAAAAGCTACATCACCAACAGATGTAATTCCGTCACCGATTGTTAAAGTTTTGATTGATGAGTTAAAATCATACCACGGTACACTTTGAAGCGACGTATAGTTATACATATCACCCGTTCCGCTTATTACAAGATCACCGGTTACTGTATCGAGTTTCCAAGTAACATTTTCACCACATGTTCCGCTTGGCGCTGCCAAAACAACCGGTATTGATGACAAAATCATTGTCATCGAAAGAAAAACTGCTACAATAATTTTTTTGAAAGATTTTTTCAAAATATCCATCTCCTTCTGATATGATGTATAATGGTTCATTACACACCCTTGGATTATATCACTTTAAAACGCAAAAGTCAAATGATAAAACAAGCAAAAAGCCGTGGCAGACGCCACGGCTTGAATTATTATTTTGATCAGTCGAAGAATCCCTTAGGACCAACTACCATATAAACGATGTCACTTGCAACCTGTGCAATTTTATCGAGAATTGCATCCTGAGTTGAAGTATCTTCTTCAGCTTCATATACACCGCAGAATACCAGAGCATTTTCAAGCTTTCTTACGGTTGCTTCATCGCCTTCAACGTCAACGATTGTTCTGTTCATCATTGCTTCTGTTTCGGCAAGAGCCTCATCAAGAACTGCAATCTGCTCAGCTGTAAGAGTTGAACGGTCAATTGCTGCTGCATCGGGGAGATAGCTTCTCTTAACCCATTTTGTGTTTCTTGTGCCGTTATACTGAGGCCATCTTGAAGGATTTGAATGAACATCAACAAGGCTTTCATCAAGAAGGAGCTCAACAGCAAGGCGAAGAGCTACGTCGTTACCGCCGATTTCATGATGCTGATTTTCAAAGAACCATGTGTTGTCGGGGAATGCGCAGGTTGAAGCGTCAACTTCACCGTCGGGTGAAAGATATTTGGGGTCAGCACCTTCAAGTTTTTCACCGGGAAGAGCTGCTGTTGCACCGAGAGATGTTGAATCAAGCTGGATGATACCGTCACTGTTTACCTCATCATAACATGCAACTGTTGCAAAGAATGAATATTCCTGCTCACCAAAGAAGAGACCGTAACCGCAAAGAGTGTTAAACTGGCCGCCCTTTGACATAAACTCTCTGATGTTATCTTCAAGGTTTAACTGAGCCTGATAGAAAGCATCTGTGCTCTTGCGAAGCTCAGCACGGTCAGGGTCAGAAAGATATTTCTCAGCAAGTGCAGGATATGCATCGCTGGGAAGCATAGCCCAGAACTGTGATGTGTTATGAAGGAAGTTTTCAAAAATTACATCAAAAGCTGTTGTGAGAAGAAGCTCAAGCTCTGCTCTGGGAAGAATTCTTAAAAGAATGTTGATAAGATAACCGAGAGCTGCGCCATCACCCTCAACTGACATAATGTAGGGGAAAAGCTCTTTATAAATGCTTTCGTCAGTAAGGTTCCATTCTCTTTCATAAAAATCTTCGAGAATTCTTGTGCCGTCATGAACAGCAACAACGCTTACGATTTCGTTAACCTTTTCTGAAGCATCAAACTGATCCATATAAGCTGTGAAAACAGTACCGCCAAGGCTTACATTAAGAAGGTTAACCTTGTCTGAACCTGTTTCTTCCATAACAAAGTCGATGAACTTGTCAAGGCCCTTTGCTGATTCCATAACATTACCGAAAAGGTTGAATGTGTAAAGATAAACTTCATCTTCACCGGCGATATCGGTATATGCCTGAATAGGAAGCTGACGATAGAACCATGCTTTGTCATATTCACCGTCAAAAGAATTTTCATCAAACTCTGAAAGAGGGAAATGGAAATCTTTCAACTGAAGGTTGTTTACAAGCTTTCCGTCAGGAGTAGTCTTCTGAAGAGAAAGTAACTCGTCAACGAGAACTGAAACGCCCTTTGAAAGACCGCAATCCTTCTGAGTCAAGAGCATAAGAATGAGAGGAACTGCAACATACTGAAGAATAAGGGGAACCATATTTTCAGTGTTTACAAGAAGAAGAGTTCCGTTGGTTGTGCCGCCATCTTCGTTAAAAATCACTTCGTTATTCTCATCGCAGAGATAAACGGGAGAGTGGTTGATACCGGGGCAGATGATAAGGGGATATGTCTCGCCTGAAAGAGCGAGAGCCTGGGCTGCTTCTTCAACCGAATCAGCTTCTGCATAGTTAGCGTCTGTTGCATTAACAGCAAAAGCTACAGCGCAAACAGAAAAAATCAGGCTGATTGAAAGCAAAACAGATAAAATCTTTTTCATAAATATACCTCCTGAGATTTATATTCAGTTTATCATAACATAATATAT
>JAZRME010000041.1:0-21798 GCA_045647325.1 Acutalibacteraceae bacterium
ACACATTTATTCTTATTTTCAATATTGCTTTTTGAATTTCAAATTGCTATAATGACAATAAACTTATTGTGCGTCTGGAGAATGTATATGGTAATGTCACTTTTGAAAAAAATCGTTTCTTTGATTGTTACCACAGTTATGCTTGTGCCTGCAACGGTTCAGCAAAGTATTGAAAACTGTGAAAAAGATAAAATTGCTCAGCTTGAATATATTGCCGCTCTTGAACAAGATTATTTGTCGGGCAAAGCGCCAAAGGTGAATGAGGCTGATTTTGTTGACGGTGATCTTGATTCGGCGCTGAACAGTGGGCTTAAATTCAATGAGCTCTCGTTTATTGCCACTCACAACAGTTATCAGACCCGTGCTGCTGATTCCTGCTGTGAAATTTTTGATAATCTGTCAGCTCTGACCTTCGGCCTTGTGAGTGAAAAAACAGGTGAGTTCTGCAGCCAGACGCTTACTCAGCAGTTTAACTGCGGAATCCGTAGTATTGAGCTTGATATTGAAACCGTTGAAGACAGTGAAGGCGTTTCTTTCACTTGTATGCATATGCCTTATTTTGATTCAGGCACAACTTGTTATGATCTGGCTCTTACACTCAAAGAGATTAAAATGTGGTCTGATTACAACCCTGACCATCTTCCGATAACGATTATTATCGAACCTAAAAAAGTGTTTTTGCCAATGGAAAATATGAAATTTATGAGCATTGATTATGCTCTCGCTCTGGATGAAATGCTCAGAGATATTTTAGGTGACAAGCTTTTTGAACCTGCCGATATGCTTAGGAGCTATAGCTCTTTTGCCGAAATGCGATCTGCTGATGATTGGTGCGAGGTTAAGGATATGCTCGGTAAGGTGGTAGTGCTTCTTCATGACACCAATATCACAGGGGAGTATATTGATCTTGACGAAAGTATCAGATCTCAGGCGATGTTTCCGATGCTTCGTTATGATGATAAGGATCTGCCTTATGCAAACTTTCTTTTGATTAACGACCCCAAAGAGGCTCTTGAAACAAGTGAAGAAATAACAGGGGATTATAATCTGATTGTGAGAACGCAGGCAGATACTTTCACCTCTGTATCGCAACAAAATCGTGAAAATGCAATCCTCAGCGGTGTGCAGATCGTTTCTACCGATTACCCTGTAAGAAGCGACCTTAAAGACGGCGATTATTTTGTTTCTTTTGAAAATAATAAAACTGTAACTATTAATTGTGATTAAGGGGCAGATATTTTCTGCCTCTTTTTATTGATATAAAATTTAAAAGGTGATATAATCAGTTATTATCGGAGGTGTCATAATGAGTGATGTTAAAGTTTTAAGCTATAAATATCTTGTTGGTGCTGCAAATGTGGGATGGAAAAGCAATTCATACACAGGTTCGCTTTCTCTTAATCCTCAAAGGCACAATGCCGCCGATGACGAGTTTAAATATCGCACATTTCTTATTGAAAAAGAAGTTGATGGCGAAAAAGGTTTTGTTGTCTGCGCCCAATGTTTTATAGGTAATGTTTCTTTTGATGCTGTCAGCGAAGAAAAAATTCAGTCTCTTGAGTTTGAAGGTAATGATGACGGTGTTGAGAAAGCAAGGCAGTGGTTACAAGACGCTTATGACGCCGTGATGAAAGAAAGAGCCGGGCTATGATAAATGTTTTTTTATATGCTGCTAATGCAGTTTTGCCTATAATTTTACTTATCGGTTTGGGATATTTTCTTCGCCAAAGAAAGTTTTATGATGAAAAGTTCCTTAAAACTGCCAACAAGCTCGGGTTCAGAGTTGCTCTTCCGATGCTGTTGTTTTTTAATGTTTATGAAATAGACAGTATTTCATCAATCAATTGGTCAACGGTGGTTTATGCGATAGCGACAATTATTGTCTTATTTGCTGTCGGGTTTATTGCGGTTAAATTTTTTTGTAAAGATGACAGGCAAAAGGGTGTTTTGCTTCAAAGTGCATTCCGGTCAAATTTTGCTATAATCGGAATTCCTCTCGCTCAATCTCTCGGTGGTGATTCCACCCTTGCGGTTGTGTCTGTTTTGTCGGCTTTTTCCATTGCTTTGTTTAATGTTCTTGCTGTTATATCGCTGACAGTTTTTATTAAAGATAACAATAATCAGCGACCGGGTTTGAAATCAATAGCAATCAGAATTTTAAAAAATCCGTTGATTATAGCGATCGCTGTGGGGCTTATTTGTTTGATTGTCAGGTCATTTATCCCTGTTGATGATTTGGGTCAACCTGTTTTCAGCGTTAAAAATCAGCTTCCTTTTTTATATTCGTCAATTTCTACTGTGGCAAAAATGGCGTCACCACTGATGCTCATTGTTTTAGGCGGTCAGTTTTCTTTTGAGGCGGTCAGCTCTCTTAAAAAGCAAATTGCTTTCGGCACAATACTCAGGATTGTAATTGCACCTATTATAGGTGTTGGCGCTGCGATTATTTTAAATGAAACAGGTTTTTTAAGCTTTAACGCTGATGACTATGCTGCTTTTATTGCTCTTTTTGGCTCGCCCATAGCTGTGTCGAGTGCAGTTATGGCTGCAGAGATGCATAATGATGAGCAACTTGCAGGTCAGCTTGTTGTGTGGACAAGTATCGGCTCAATGCTCACTGTTTTTATCGGTGCAGTTATATTAAAATCAGTTAATTTGTTGTAGGAGTGATTCTTATGCAAAATGTAATGAATAAAATTCCTTCTCTTCCTGAAGGCTATGAAAAACCCTATGATTGTAACAACGGTGTGTGGCTTTTTCTTTACAGAAATAAAAACAAGTCAGATATGGATGACTATGTTTCTCAAGCAATCAATATGGGATATTCTGTTTTTGATGAAACATCTTTCGGTGAAAATTATTATACAACTCTTGTAAAAGACGGATTTTGTCTGCACGTATATTTTACTTCTCACGATGCATCGCTGCGAATAATCGGTGACGGCTACACTGAACTTTATGATGCAAAAATGCCTGAAGTGGTGCAACGATGCCCGACTACTCTCTGGCAGTTTGAGGTTGATCACACTCTGATAGACTGCGGAATGTGCTATATCATCCGTTGTTGTGACAACAGCTTTTTTATCGTTGACAGCGCTCATCCTTATTCAATTAACGATGATGAGAGACTTTATAACTTTTTGCGTAAGCTGACTCCGGAAGGGGAAAAAATAAGAGTTGCAGGTTGGTTCTTTTCTCACGGCCATGATGACCATGTGGGTAAGTTTTGCGATGTTCTCAGATATAAAACAGATATTGAAATAGAAACGATTTATTATAATTTTATTTCAACTGAGCATCGTGACAGCCACGATTGGATGCCGTCAAACAAAAATTTTCAGAGAATGTATGAGCAGCTTTTTGAGGAACACACTGAAATTAAAAAAGTAAAGCTCCATTCAGGTCAGCACTTTTTTGTCAGAAATCTTGAGTTCCGTGTGCTTTGTACTCATGAAGATGTTTATCCCAACTCAAATCTTAATTATAATGATTCTTCAACTATGTTGATTATGAACACCTGCGGCACTACAGTGCAGTTCCCCGGGGACGCAGGTCATGAAGAGAGCGATATTGTCTGCCCACGCTTCGGAAAGCTTCTTAAGTGTGATATTATGCAGGCAGCTCACCACGGTCATTTCGGCACAAGAACAGAGTTTTATGAGCTTTCAGATGCAAAGACAATTCTCTTCCCAACGACACAGATCAAGTATGATGAAGAGTTTGAAAAGATTGATGTTAACCGTCACGCTGTAGCTATCGCTCAGGAGTGTTATATTGCCTCTAACGGAACAATGGAGTTTAATCTTCCTTATAAAGTCGGTGAGGCAATTCACCATGATGACGAAACTTTTGAGGATTTTGACGGAATTTATAATCTTTGGGCATATACTTACACAGATGAACGCAAACAGGAACTCCGTGATCTGTTTATAAAAAACGGCGGCAAATTCTGAGTTAAAAATTCCTTCTTCTTATGAGAAGGAATTTTTTTATTTGCTATTGACTTACAACACAAGATATAGTATTATTTATAGGCATTCGGCACAGTATTTGGGTATTGAAAACAAGTGGAATTTGATTTAGAAAGGTGAATTTATGAGAATTATTAAAAGAAACGGCTCTGAAGTTGATTTTGATGTGTCTAAGATTGCTGCGGCTGTAACAAAAGCCAATGAAGCAACTGATGGCAAAAAAGAGCTTTCAGACGCTCAGATTAAAGAAATTTCAGAATATGTTGAATTTAAAATCAGCAAGGCAAACAGAGCTTTTTCCGTTGAAGAGATTCAGGATATTGTAGAAAATCAGATTATGGCTCAGGGTGCTTTTGATGTGGCAAGGCGCTATGTTAAATATCGCTATACCCGTTCGCTTATCCGTAAGGCCAACACCACCGACAATCAGATTCTGTCTCTTATTGAGTGTAATAACGAAGAGGTTAAACAAGAAAATTCTAACAAAAACCCCACTGTAAACAGCGTTCAGCGTGACTATATGGCCGGTGAGGTAAGTAAAGATATCACTAAAAGAATTCTTCTTCCTCAGCATATTACAGAGGCTCACGATCAGGGAATAATTCATTTCCATGATATGGATTATTTTGCTCAGCATATGCATAACTGTGATCTTGTCAACCTTGATGATATGCTTCAGAACGGAACTGTTATCAGCGGAACTTATATCGAAAAGCCTCACAGCTTTTCAACTGCATGTAATATCTCAACTCAGATTATCGCTCAGGTTGCCAGCAGCCAGTATGGCGGTCAGAGCATAAGCCTTGCTCATCTTGCTCCTTTTGTTCAGGTTTCAAGAGAAAAAATCCGTAAGGATGTTCTCGTTGAGGTTGAAGAGTTAGGCGGCAAGGTTGATGAAGAAGCAATTAACAAGGTTGTTGAAAGACGATTGAGAGAAGAAGTGCGCAAAGGCGTTCAGACTATTCAGTATCAGGTTGTTACTCTTCTTACAACAAACGGTCAGGCTCCTTTTGTTACTGTATTTATGTATCTTAACGAAGCTAAAAATGAGCAGGAAAAGGCCGACCTTGCGTTAATTATCGAAGAAACTCTTAATCAGCGTTATCAGGGCGTTAAAAATGAAAGCGGTGTGTGGGTTACTCCTGCATTCCCAAAATTGATTTATGTTCTTGAAGAAGATAATATTCAGCCCGGCTCACGCTATTACTATCTTACAGAACTTGCAGCTAAATGTACTGCCAAGCGCCTTGTTCCCGACTATATCTCTGAAAAGAAGATGAAAGAGCTCAAAGAGGGTAACTGTTTCCCTGTTATGGGTTGCCGAAGTGCGCTTACTCCCTGGAAAGATGAAAATGGAGAATATAAATTCTACGGTCGCTTCAATCAGGGCGTTGTAACTATCAATCTTGTTGACGTTGCACTTTCTTCAGGCGGTGATATGAACAAATTCTGGAAGATTTTTGATGAAAGACTTGCTCTTTGTTATGAGGCTCTTATGTGCCGTCATAACAGACTTAAGGGCACTCTTTCTGACGCTGCACCGATTTTGTGGCAGCACGGTGCTATTGCCCGTCTTCCTAAGGGCACTCCTATTGACGAGCTTCTTTACGGAGGATATTCAACCATTTCTCTGGGATATGCAGGTCTTTGTGAATGTGTCAGATATATGACAGGTAAGTCACATACTGACCCCGAGGCTACTCCTTTTGCTATTGATGTTATGAAATATATGAACAAAGCCTGTAATCAGTGGAAAGAAGAAACTACAATCGGCTTTGGTATTTACGGCACTCCTCTTGAGAGCACAACATATCGTTTTGCAAAGTGCCTTCAGCAAAGATTCGGTATCGTTGAAGGTGTTACAGATAAAAACTATATCACCAACAGCTATCATGTGCATGTAACAGAAGAAATCAATGCTTTTGATAAACTCAGCTTTGAGTCAAAGTTCCAGGCTCTTTCAACAGGTGGAGCTATCTCTTATGTTGAGGTTCCCAATATGCAACAAAATCTTGAGGCTGTGCTTCAGGTTATCAGATTTATTTATGATAACATTATGTATGCTGAGCTTAACACAAAGAGTGACTATTGTCAGGAATGCGGATATGACGGTGAAATTATAATTGTCAACGATGACGGCGGAAAGCTTGTGTGGGAATGCCCCAATTGCGGCAACCGTGATCAGGCTAAGATGAATGTCGCCAGAAGAACTTGCGGTTATATCGGATCCCAATTCTGGAATCAGGGCAGAACTCAGGAAATTAAAGAAAGAGTGCTTCATCTGTAATGAATTATGGCGAAATAAAAAAAACCGATATTGCTAATGGTGAAGGCGTAAGGGTTTCGTTGTTTGTTTCGGGGTGCACCCATCATTGTAAAGGCTGTTTTAACCCTGAAACATGGAGCTTTGGTTATGGCAAGGAATTTACTCTTGAAACAGAAAAAGAGCTTCTGACAGCGCTTTCTCCGGATTTTATCAATGGTCTTACACTTTTGGGCGGTGAACCCTTTGAGCCGCAAAATCAACGGGTGCTTGTTCCTTTTCTCAAAAAGGTAAAAGAAAAGTTCCCTGATAAAAACATCTGGTGTTACACCGGGTATCTTCTGGATGAAGAGTTGTTAAAAGACAGCCGTGCAAGATGCGAAGTGACTGACGAAATGCTCGGTATGATTGATGTGTTGGTTGACGGTGAATTCAGACAGGAGCTTAAAAATATTACCCTCAGATTCAAAGGCTCAGAAAATCAGAGGATAATAGATGTAAAAAAATCCCTCCAGACAGGAGAGACAGAGTTATATTATTAAATTTAACAGGAGCTGTTTGCTTTTTAGCAAGACAGCTCCTTTGTTGTTATATGAGATATTCTTTATTTTTTTCGATGAATATGATATCTGAGACAGCTTTGATGTATATGCCGTCAGCCCGATACTCTTCAGCGAGAATCACTCCGTCTTCACGCACTTTATTGGCGAGTCCTCCTTTATCATAGGGGAAGAGGAACTCAACCTTCCTTCTTGTTGGGGGGAGTGAAATCTGAATTGTTGCAAGAAGCTGAGGCAGACCTTCACCTGTAAGGGCAGAAATCATACAGAATTTGCCGATATTGGGCAAAGCGTAGAGGTTTTCTGCTTTGTCGCATTTATTCATAACAGAGATGATGGGCTTATCCTGACATCCGAGTGAATGGAGCAGGTCATAGGTTACCTGCAAATGCTCACCACAATGGGGATCAGAAGCGTCGCAGACATTAAGAATAGCTGTTGCATTAGCAGCTTCTTCAAGAGTTGATTTGAATGCTTCAACAAGATGGTGGGGGAGTCTGCGGATAAGACCAACCGTGTCAATGAGCATAACCTCTCTGCCATCAGGTAATGTCAACGCTCTTGATGTAGGGTCAAGGGTGGCGAACAGCTTGTTTTCAGCAAGAACACCTGCCTGGGTGAGTGCATTCATCAAAGTTGACTTACCTGCGTTTGTGTAGCCGATGATAGCGATCGTTTCAACGCCGTCTTTTTCACGGCGATGACGAAGCTGTTCGCGTCGTTTTGCGATTTCAGCCAGATCTTCTTCAAGGCTCTGAATTCTTCGACGGATATGGCGACGGTCACTTTCAAGTTTGGTTTCACCGGGGCCTCTTGTGCCGATACCGCCACCCAGACGGGAAAGTGAAACACCTTTGCCGCCGAGACGGGGAAGTGTATATTTAAGCTGAGCTAATTCAACCTGAATTTTACCTTCACCGCTTCTTGCTCTTGCAGCAAAAATATCAAGAATGAGAGTTGTTCTGTCAATTACTCTGACATCGGTTTCATTTTCGATATTTCTCTGCTGAGATGGTGAAAGCTCACAGTCAAAAATCAAAAGATCAATATCATTGTTTTCACAATATTCTTTGATTTCCTGAATTCTTCCGCTGCCGATATATGTTGCTGAATCAGGCCTGTCTCTTTTTTGAATAACACGGGCAGATACAACTGCTCCGGCGGTTCTTGTAAGTTCCTCAAGCTCATCAAGTGAAACTTCGGCATCATAAGTGCCTAAATCAACACCGACGAGAACAGCAACTTCAGGCGCTTCGTTATATGTTTCTATAAGCTCCATATAAAACTCCTCTAAAAGAATGTTCCGCCGATTTACAGCGGAACATTAAAATTATTCCTCAAATCCGTTGGGATTATTCTTTTGCCAACGCCATGAATCTTCACACATTTTGTTAAGATCTCTTTCTGCTTTCCATCCAAGTTCATTAAGAGCCTTTGACGGGTCAGAGTAGCAAGTGGCAAGGTCACCGGGGCGACGGTCAACAATTTTATATTTAATCTCCTGAGCTGAAGCTTTTTCAAAAGCTTTTACAATGTCGAGAACGCTGTAGCCTGTTCCTGTGCCGAGGTTGTAAGCGTTGATTTCATTTGAGTTGAGAGCTTTTTCAACAGCTTTTATATGGCCGAGAGCAAGGTCAACAACGTGAATATGGTCACGGACGCCTGTTCCGTCAGGGGTGTCATAATCGTCACCGAATACGCTGAGCTGCGGCAATTTGCCGATGGCAACCTGAGTAATATAAGGCATAAGATTGTTGGGTATGCCGTTGGGGTTTTCACCTATCATACCGCTTTCGTGAGCACCGATCGGGTTGAAATAACGAAGAATAACAATACTCCATTCATTATCAGAAGCATACAAATCCTGAAGAATAAGCTCAATCATATATTTTGTTGTGCCGTAAGGGTTTGTTGTTCCGCCGATTTTCATATCTTCAGTAAGGGGAGAAACGTTGTCGCTGCCATAAACTGTTGCTGATGAGCTGAAAACAATTTTTTTACAACCTGCATCACGCATAGCTTCACAAAGAGTGACTGTTCCTCCGATGTTGTTTTCATAATATTCAAGAGGTTTCTGACAGCTTTCACCAACAGCTTTAAGACCTGCGAAATGAATAACAGCGTCGATTTTGTTTTCGCTGAAAACCTTGTCAAGACCTGCACGGTCTCTGATATCAACCTCATAAAATTTAAAATCTTTGCCTGTTATTTTTTTAATTCTGTTAAGACTCTCCGGCTGACTGTTATAAAAGTTGTCAACTATAACAACCTCAAAACCTGCGTTAAGAAGCTCAACACAGGTGTGTGAGCCAATAAAACCTGCGCCACCTGTTACTAATATTGACATAATGATTCCTCCTAAGTATAATATAGCTGTATTAATTATATATCATTTACATTTAATTGCAAGAGAATTTATGAGGTATTTATGAAAAATTTATCGGATATTTCCGTAATCAAAGATGTCATGACCCGCCACGGTTTCACTTTTTCAAAGGCGCTTGGTCAGAATTTTATTGTTAACCCCCACATCTGCCCGAGAATAGCAGAGGAGGGTGGCGCAAGAGCCGGTTATGGCGCTCTTGAAATAGGAGCAGGTGTCGGTGTTCTCACAGCTGAACTTGCCAAACGAGCCGATAAGGTGGTTTGTATCGAGCTTGATACAAGGCTGTTGCCTGTGCTTGATGAAACCCTCAGTGATTTTGACAATGTTACTATTATAAATGAGGATGTTCTTAAGGCTGATCTTCATAAAATTATTGAAGAGCATTTTGGTGATATGCCGTTTGTTGTATGCGCCAATCTGCCTTACTATATCACTTCACCGGTTATTATGAAATTACTTGAAAGCGGAATCGGTGCAGAGTCAATTACAGTAATGGTTCAAAAAGAGGCTGCTCAGCGTCTTTGCGCCAAGGTCGGCAGCCGTGATGCAGGGGCTGTTACCGTTGCTGTGAATTTCTATGCCAACAGTCAGAAATTATTTGATGTTTCCCGTGGGTCATTTATGCCGTCACCTAATGTTGACAGCGCAGTTATCCGTCTTGATTTAAGACAAGCTCCACCTGTTGAAATTGAGAATAAAAAGCTGTTTTTTGCTATGATAAAGGCTGCTTTTGCTCAAAGAAGAAAAACAGCGTCGAACTCATTGAGCGCAGGTATGGGTCTGCCGAAAGAAACAGTTAATTCGGCTATTGAAAGAGTAGGGCTGCCTGTTAGCGTAAGACCTGAGAGTCTTACTATGGAGCAACTCGGAGCTCTTTGTGAAAGTCTTGATGAAACAATCAGGTAAGGGCTTTGACCTTTACAAAAAATCGTTGATATTACACCAAAAACAAATGATGTAAATTAAAAATACTTTACAAACAAACGGCTGTCTCAACTTAGCGAGACAGCCGTTTTTATATGTCAGATATTATCAATATAAGATACAACATCTTCAATAGTCTGAATTGACTCGAGCATTTCTACAGGCAACTCTACACCGAACTCATCTTCGACCATCATCGCCATATCTACAAGGTCATAACTACCGACACCGAGGTCGTCAACAAGGTTGCTTTTAAGCGTGATTTCGCTTTCATCTATTTCAAGATAAGAGCTGATGATTGTTTTAACTTTTTCAAAAGTCATAATTACCAAATTCCTCCTGATATATATTTTTCTAATGAGATATTAGTAAGTTTTTTTGCGTTTGTCAATAGATTTTTGATAAAAATAAAAAAATCAAGTTTTGTTGCAAAAATCTTGTATCATAATGAATAAAAATGCGTGAATGTATATTTGATATGGGTGGTTTTTGGTGTAAAGCAGTTTGCTTACGGTGGAAGTTGAAAAACTTGTCAATTGTGCAAAACTCTGTGTAAAATGTGCAAAACATGCGGTTTTTCAAGGCAAAAACAGAGTTTTGAACAGGTTTAGCGTAAAGTAAATAACTTTACAGTGTGGAAAAATGTCGAAAAATGAAAATTAAAATTTAAAATAAAAAGTGTATATTCATTGAATCATTCAATTGATTTTTTTATTAGGTAAGGTTTTCACTTTACAAAGATATACAACATTTTTTTACTTTTTGTGCAAGATTTTCTAATTGTTCAAAATGCTCAAGGGTTCCGATCTCTCTACGGAATTCTGCTGCGCCTCTCATTCCTTTAATATACCAGGCTGCGTGTTTTCTTGCCTCTCTCATTCCGACATATTCACCTTTATATTCACATATAGTGCTGATATGTTTAAGCATAACTTCCATTTTTTCATCAATGTCAGGTTCGGCAAGAATTTCACCTGTTTTGAGGTAAGTATTTATTTCGCTGAAAACCCAGGGTGAACCGAGAGCACCTCTGCCGACCATTAAAAAGTCACAGTTTGTTTCGTTGAACATTCTCTCTGCCGATTTTCCGTCAATAACATCACCGTTAGCGATAACAGGGATGTTTACAGCTTTTTTAACAGCGGCAATTTGTGTCAGGTCAACAGGGGGGGAATACATCTGTACCTTTGTTCTGCCGTGAACAGTAATGGCGTCTGCTCCGTTTGCTTCACATATTTTTGCAAGTTCCACGCAGTTGATTGAATTTTCATCCCATCCGATTCTCATTTTTACGCTTAAGGGCAGTTCCACTGCTTCACGCACCGCTTTGACAATTTCACCTGCAAGCTGAGGCTTTTTCATCAAAGCGCTGCCACCACCGTTACCTGCGATTTTAGGCGCAGGGCAACCCATATTGATGTCAATAAAGTCGGGCTTGAATTCCAGAGCTTTTTTTGCTGCAATTGCCATAGTTTCGGGTGAATCACCAAAAATCTGAGCTCCTGCAGGATGCTCTGTTTCAGAAATATAAAGCAACTCTTTCGATTTTTTGTCTTGCATGGTGAGGCCTTTTGAACTTACCATTTCAGTTATAACATAAGCTGCGCCATAGCTTCTGCACAGTTCTCTGAAAGCTCTGTCAGCTACCCCTGCCATAGGAGCAAGGGCGACAAAACCGTCAATATCAAGATTTTTAATTTTCATAATAATCACATCCGAAAAATATTTTAACATAAAACGACACAACTTGTCAAAATTGTGTTATAATATTATTCAGATTATTTGTCGGAGGTTTTGTATGCGTTTTTTGGTGATTGACGGCAACAGTATTGCCAACCGGGCTTTTTACGGAATCAAGATTCTTACAACTAAAGATGGTAGGTTTACAAATGCAGTTCAGGGGTTTATGAACATTTTTTTGAGTCTTAAAAATGAATATAAACCTGACAGAGTGGCAATAGCATTTGACCTTAAAGCGCCGACTTTCCGTCATGAGATGTATAAAGACTATAAAGCAGGCAGAAAGGGAATGCCTGATGAGCTTCGTGAGCAGATGCCGGTTATTAAGGAGTTGCTTACTGCGTTGGGTTATAAAATAGTTGAAACTGAAGGTTGGGAAGCTGATGACATTCTCGGCACAGTCAGCGCTGCCTGTAAGGGTGAAGATAAGTGCTTTATAGCCACCGGAGATCGTGACAGCCTTCAGCTTATCAGTGATAACGCTGTTGTTTTACTTGCTACATCAAAGGGTACAGTTTATTACGATAAGGCGAAGCTGTTTGAAGATTACGGTGTTGAACCTTATCAGATGATTGAGCTTAAGGCTTTGCAGGGTGATTCCTCTGACAATATTCCCGGTGTGCCCGGTGTCGGACCTAAAACTGCAGGTGATCTTATTAAAAAATATACCACCGTTAATTATATATATGAAAACATTGATTCTCTTGACATAAGAGGAACTTTAAAAGATAAGCTTGTCAATAATAAAGAACAGGCGCTTCTGAGCCACACTTTAGGCACAATCCGTACAGATGCCCCTATTGATATGAATTTTGACAGTTATATTCCGGCTCAGACGGATGAGGCTGCGGCTTATAAAATTCTTACAAGCCTTGAAATGTATAAGTTAATTGAAAAAATCGGTTTAAATGAAGTCCGTACTTTTTCGGATGAAACTGAATCTGCCAGAAAGGTAACAGTTAATCACACTGATTCGCTTTCACAACTCATCGGCAAAAAAGAGGTTTATATCTCTGCTGAATATGATGACGGTGATATCTCTGTTATTGCTGTTGCAACAGATGATGAAGTTTTTGTTGTTGAAAACAACGGTTTTCTTTTTGCCTCTGAATTGGCTGATATTCTTCAAAATGAAAACATTGAAAAAACTGTTGATAATGTAAAACTAATTTATGAGTGGGCTTTTCGCCACGGTGTAAATGTCAAAGGCAAGTTTAACGACACGATGCTTGCCGGCTATATTCTCAATCCTATGGGCAGCGATTATTCGCCGAAACGCCTTGCGACCGAATACGGTGTAGGCTTCCCTGATTGTGAGGCTGACTCTTACTGCGCAGAAAATGCAGCAGTGATGCCCGATTTGTGGAAAAAGATCAGCTCTCTGATTGAAGCTAACCGACAGACTGATTTGCTTGATAAAATAGAGGTTCCTTTTGCACGGGTTCTGGCTTCAATGGAAGTCGCAGGTTTTCTTGTTGACCGTGAAGGAATTATTGCTTACGGTGAACAGCTTCAGTTAAAAATTGATTCACTTGTTGATGAAATATATGATATGGCAGGTGAGAAATTCAACATCAACTCACCTAAACAGCTTGGTGAAATTCTTTTTGTTAAATTGGGGCTCCCTGCCCGTAAAAAAACAAAAAGCGGTTTTTCAACAAGTGCTGATGTGTTAGATGATCTTGCTGACAGTTATCCTATAGTCAGCAAGGTTCTTGAATACAGAATGTTGGCAAAGCTTAAGTCAACATATTGTGAAGGGCTTGTTAAAGAAATTGCTCCTGACGGAAGAATCCGTTCAACCCTCAGTCAGACTGAAACAAGAACAGGCAGAATTTCGTCAGCTGAGCCTAATTTACAAAATATTCCCGTTAGAACTGCCGTCGGAAAAGAAATGCGCAAGTTTTTTGTTGCTCCTGAGGGGCATAAACTTGTTGATGCCGACTATTCACAGATTGAACTTCGTGTTCTTGCTCATATTGCTGATGATAAGGCTATGATTGATGCTTTTAATAATGAGATGGATATCCACACAGTTACGGCTTCTCAGGTTTTCAATATGCCTGTTGAGTTTGTTACTCCGTCAATGAGAAGTAAGGCCAAAGCTGTTAATTTCGGCATCGTTTACGGAATAGGTGCGTTTTCTCTTGCCAAAGATATCAAGGTCACCCGCAAAGAGGCTGACTCATACATCAAAGGCTATCTTAATCATTACAGCGGAATTGATTCTTATATGCAATCTGTTGTTGAGAATGCTAAAGAAAACGGCTACGTATCAACTCTTTTTGGCAGAAGAAGGGCTTTGCCGGAGCTTTCTTCGTCAAATTTCAATACCCGTGGTTTTGGCGAAAGAGTCGCAAGAAATATGCCTATTCAGGGTACAGCGGCAGATATTATTAAAATTGCGATGGTCAATGTTTATAATCGTCTTGAAAAAGAAAATCTCAGATCAAAACTCATTATGCAGGTTCATGACGAAATTATTGTTGAAGCTCCCGATGATGAGGTTGATAAGGTAAAAACACTTCTTGCTGAAGAAATGGAAAATGCCTGTGAAATGAAGGTTCGTCTTATTGCTGACGCAAATTCGGGCCGGACCTGGTATGAGGCGAAGGGTGACTGATATGAATATTACTTTTGTCTGCACAGGTAATACATGCCGCAGCCCTATGGCTCAGGGGCTTTTTGAAAAGTTAATTAAAGACAGAGGCGTTGAAGATGTAAATTGTTTAAGCTGTGGCATCGGTGCTTATCCCGGTGACAGCGCTGCGCCTGAGGCTGTTGTGGCAGCAGGGGAGCTTGGGGCTGATATTTCTCTTCATCGCAGCAGGGTGTTGTCGCCGTATATAATAGATGAAACCGATTTGTTTGTCTGTATGACAAAAAATCATCTTGCGATGCTTAAAAGCGTTGCCCCTGACAAAAAGATTGTTGTTTTAGGTAAGGGAATCGCTGACCCGTTCGGATGTGATCAAAAAGCATATTCTGAATGTGCAGTTGAAATACAACAAAATCTTGAAATTTTATTTGATTTAATTATAATGAAAATAGTTCCATTCTCTGAGGATGATGTTGAAGGAATTGCTCTTATAGAAAAAGAATGTTTTTCTGCGCCCTGGAGTGAGGACTCAATAAAAGCCGAGCTTGATAATGAAAACGCTCATTTTCTTGTGGCGAGGTCGGCTGATAAAGTTGTTGGTTATATCGGTGTTCACGAAATCGCAGGTGAGGCATATATAGCTAATGTTGCTGTTACTGAGCGATATCGCCGTTATTCGATTGCTTCTGAGCTGTTGTCTGAGGCTGAAAAAGGAGCAAAGGCGAGGGGTTGTGAATTTATTTCTCTTGAGGTGAGAAAAAGCAATATTCCTGCTATCAGCCTTTATGAAAAAAGAGGATATACTGTCAGGGGAGAAAGAAAAAATTTCTATTCTGACCCTGTTGAAAACGGAATAATAATGACATTGGATTTGGTGTGAATTATGAAAATTTTAGGAATTGAATCGTCTTGTGATGAAACTGCCGCCTCTGTTGTTGAGGACGGAAAAAAGGTGCTTTCGAATGTGATAGCTTCACAGGTGGAGGAACATAAAATTTATGGTGGCGTTGTGCCTGAAATTGCTTCCCGTCGTCATGCTGAAGCTATCAGCGGAGTGGTTAAAAAAGCTCTTGATGATGCCGGATGCTCAATTGACGACATAGATGCTGTAGCTGTCACTTATGCGCCCGGGCTTATCGGTGCGCTTCTTGTGGGTGTGAATTTTGCAAAAGGGCTTTCTTTTGCCGCTGATAAACCTCTTGTGCCGGTTCATCATCTGCGCTCACATATAGCTTCAAACTATATCTCTCACGCTGAATTAAAACCGCCTTTTCTTTGCCTTGTGGTGTCGGGCGGTCACAGCCATATAATTGAGGTTAAAGATTACACCGATTTTAAAATTATCGGTTATACTCATGATGATGCTGCAGGTGAGGCTATGGATAAGGCTGCGAGAGCTATGGGTCTGCCTTACCCCGGGGGGCTGAATATGGATAAAGTGTCTGCTGACGGTGATCCGACAGCGTATAAATTGCCTCACCCGAGAGTTGACGGTGCGCCTTATGATTTTAGTTTTTCCGGTCTTAAAACAGCGGTGCTTAATATAATTAACATAGCTAAACAAAAAGGTGAAACAATCAACGTGGCTGACCTTGGCGCTTCATATATGAATGCCGTTACAGATTGCCTTGTTGAAAACACCGAAAAAGCTGCTGTTGATCTGGGTTATAAAAAAATTGTTCTTGCCGGTGGCGTGTCGGCTAACTCTGTTTTGAGAAAGAGAATGGAACAGCTTTGCTCAAAACATAAATGGGAACTTTATTATCCGGAGCTTAAATATTGTGGTGATAACGCAGCTATGGTTGCTGCCCAGGGGTATTATGAGTTTATCAAAGGCAACATAGCTGATCTTGATCTTAATGCAGTTGCGAGTCTTAGCATAGAGTGATATCTGAGGGGTAGCTATGGCAAAGCGTATTGAGAAGTGGGATATACTTAAACTGTTTCTGATTTTCACAGTGGTGTTAGGTCATATTGCTGATTATTATACCGGTCAATCAGAAATAATGCGGCACTTGTTTTTCTTTATTTATATTTTTCATATGCCGTTGTTTATATTTGTTTCAGGTTTGTTTTCAAAGCGTACCGTCGATGAATTCAGATTTGATAAAATCTTAGGGTATATGATTATTTATTTTTTTACAAAGATTGTTCTTGCCTTGTGTTATATGACGGGGAGCGGTAAGTTCAGCATCACTTTTTTTGATGACGGAGGCTTGCCCTGGTTTATGATAGCGATGTTTTCGTTCCCTCTGATTACATATTGCGTCAAAAAAATCAGGTTGCCTGTTGTGTTGGTTGTGAGTATTGCCGTTGCACTTGCAGTTGGTTATTTCAGAGCTGTAGGTACTGTTTTTTCTTTATCGAGAATAATCGTATATTTCCCTTTTTATTATCTCGGTTACAAAATAGACGCCAAAGCTCTGCACAGATTTGTAGTTGATAAAAAGGTTAAAATCGCTTGTGGAGTTTTTATTGCTTTATTGGTGATTGCTATATGTGGTTTTGGTGAGAAGTTTTATTTTTTGCGCCTGTTGTTTACGGGTAGAAACTCTTATTATGCTATTGAACCATATTTTAATTACGGTTTTTTGTTAAGACTTTTGTGTTATGGCATTTCAATGCTGACTTGTCTGAGTGTAATTGCGTTGACTCCTGACCATACCTCTTTAAAGGCCGTGTCTGTTTTTGGTTCAAGAACACTCTCTGTTTATGTTTATCATAATGTGTTACTATATATTTTATTTAATCATTTTGATTTAAGAGAAAAACTTGAGGCTTTGCTACCTTGGGGAACACTTCTTATTATAGTGCCTCTGAGTGTAGCGATAACCATACTTTTATCTTTTAAAATATTTTATAAACCTCTTGAAATTATGATGGCTCTGCCGACAAAAATCAGACAAAAAATCAAACCGCAGAGCTGAAAAGTTTTTTTGTAAAAAGTTAAGATGAGAAAGACCCACCTGTCAGAATGTCAGGTGGGTCTGCTGTTTATTTTACTGTAATTTTAAATAATCTTGCGCCGTGAGAGTTTACTTTTGCTGTGAATGTGCTGTCGGTTACTGTATGCTCCTCGTGTTTCCACATATCCCATACGCTGTAACTGATGCCACCGATTGAAATGTTTCTGATATCAAAAGCGATTTCTCTTTCTTCATTATCGGTGTTAAAAAGTGCAACATACTTGCATCCGTCACCGTTGGATGTCCAGATAATTTCGCCTTTATTGTCAGTTTCTTCACGGCTGAACTGTCTTGCCCCGCTTGAATTTTTGAGCATATCGATAAGCTCTCTGTTCTGAAGAAGAGAAAGTGTGAACTCATCGTTTTCACGCATTTCGGCTCCTATCATAAGAGGTGAACGGAAAATACCCCAAAGAGTCATCATTGTTATCTGTTCATCGTGGGTGAAACGGGTGTAACGGTTTCTGTATTCGGGAAGTTCTTCTGTTTTTTGAATTCTGCCGATCGGGAGCATATCGCAGTCGGGCCATGCGCCGGGCTGAACATATTCCTGCCAGGCATAACAACGCTCAAACATAGCGTGAAGTTTGCTCCACTCGTCCCAGAAGTCGCCTGTCATTCTCCACATATTTGCGTTGGCTGCGAGGTGTTCGTGTTCCCATACGGGGGCAGGTCCGGGTGAAAGGCTGAGCACCATATCTCTGCCGCAGTTATCAATTGCTTTTCTTATCATTTCAATTTCTTTTCGGGCAGAGTAGGGGTCGTGAGGGAAGATTTCAGTGTTGGCGATGTCGTCACATTTTATGTAGTCAACATCCCAGGAAGCATATAACTCAAAAATAGAGTCGTAATATTCCTGAGCACCTTTTTTCTCGGTTTCAAGGCCATACATATCCGGGTTCCATAAACATACAGAAGACGGCTTGGCAATATCATTTGCCGTAATACCGTCACACTTGATTTTTGTGTGCTGATGCGCTGCCTGTCTCGGAATACCTCTCATAATATGAATGCCGAATTTAAGACCCAATGAGTGAATATAATCTGCGATAGGTTTAAACCCTTTACCGTTGGCAGAGGAGGGAAACCTTTCAACTGAGGGAATAAGACGGGAGTATTCATCCATACAAAGGGGTGCAAAGTAGTTATAATAAAAGCTGTTGGCTGTCGGCTCTGACCATTGAATGTCACAGACAACATATTCCCAACCGTAATCTTTAAGATGTTTTGCCATATAATCAGCGTTGGCAAGAAGCTGCTCTTCATTAACAGCCGCACCGTAGCAATCCCAACTGTTCCATCCCATAGGTGGGGTTAATGCCAGATCTCTGAAGCTCATAATGTTCCTCCTGAATTATATAATATCTGAATTTTTCTGTTTTTTAACATATCTCAACCGACAGATTGAGTCGCCCCTGGCTATGCATTCAGGCAATTCGAGAGTGCAGCCGTAACATTCACCAATACCTCTGTCGCCACACATAGCGATGTCACAAAGCCGGGCAATTTCTTCGTCAGAGCAACCTATTTTTTGCCATCCTTTAACAAGCGGACAGTAGCCAAAGTCAATCGAAAGTCTGTCATCAGTGCTTTCTTTGATTTTCATTTCAAAAACAAGCTGAGCCGGTGGATTAAATAAAGTTCTTTTTAAGCCTTTGAGGCTGTTGGTTTTTCCTTTTTTAACAAGATCTTTGCCCATAAAAAGTCCACATCTTTTAATGGCGTCAGGGGCAAAGCTTTCCCATTCAATACCTTTTTTCTCAGCCTCATCACACAAAAGATACAACCATATCGCTCTTTGCTCAAGCTGACCTCTGACCGCCTGAAGCAAAGGGTTCTTGATTTTTGGCTCGTTTTTTATGTTGCTCATAGTCAAAACCTCACTTTGTCAGTTATTATAACAGACACTTTAAGTCAACGCAATAGATTTATTAGTTATAAAAATTTGACCTTTCTTGATTTTTTACAAATTATTCACATTTATCTATTGACAACGGGCAAAATAGAATGTATATTATTAACAGAGTTAGCACTCAAAACCAAAGAGTGCTAACAGTGATAAAGGTGGTGATGAAATGGAGTTGAGCGAACGAAAGCAAAAGATTCTCGGCGCTGTTGTTGAGCTTTATATCAAAACAGGTGAGCCTGTAGGTTCAAAATCTTTGTTGAATGAGCTTGATATGTCTGTTTCATCAGCTACGGTGCGCAACGAAATGGCCGAACTTTCATCGCTTGGTCTTCTTGAACAGCCACACACTTCTGCAGGTCGAATTCCGACCAATGAAGGTTATCGCTATTATGTTGATAATCTTATGGTCAACCGTCAGGTTGATGAGTCTTTGCGTCGACAGATTGATGCAGGTTTCGGTTCAGCTCTGACTGACCCTGAAAAGCTGCTTGAAAGAGCCGGTGAGGTTCTCGCTGATTTAACAGGCTGCGCCGCAGTGAGCACTACTCCTTCAGGTGACGGTGCTTACATCCGACGGGTTGAGATTGTTCCTGTGGGAACGAGAACGGCGATGATCGTCTTAATGACCTCAACAGGTGTTATCAAAAGTAAGGTGGCAAGAAGCGATTTTGACCTTAACGCTTCTGTGTTAGAGAGCTTTTATAATGTAGTTAAAGTCTCTTTTGCGGGTAAGCTTCTTACTGAGGTTGATACAGCTATGATGCAGACCCTTGTGGCTTCAATGGGTGGGGATGTTTTCACTTTGCTGCCCTTGATCACAGCTGTTTCAGATCTGGCGCAGGAGGCTGTTCACACCGAGGTTATGCTCGGCGGTCAGTCAAATATATTGCACCACAACAATTATTACGGCAACACGGCTTATGAGCTGCTTGAGTTTTTGCGACGGGGTGAGCCGTTGAGCAAACTTCTCTCTGTAGCCTCTGAGGGTAAAGATGTTGATGTTAAAATCGGCAGCGAAAATCCCTACAAACAGCTTGTGAAATCAAGCGTTATCGTTTCAAATTATAATATTGACGGTAACCGTCGCGGATCAATCGGGATTATCGGCCCCACCAGAATTGATTACGCTAAATTAATTCCAAGCGTTAAATATCTTACTGATCTTGTTGGTGAGCTTTTGACGCAGACTTTTAAAGACGAATGAAAGGATGACACAGATGGCTAAAGAAAAAAAGGCTAAGGCAACTGAAGCAGAAAACAACGAAGCCAAGGTTGACGAAGTGAAAGAGCCTTCTAATGAAGAAAAGCTGCAGAAAGAGCTTAACGAAACAAAAGACCAGCTTTTGAGAATGGCTGCTGAATATGATAACTTCCGTAAACGCTCACAGCGTGAAAAAGAATCTCTTTATTCAGAGTGCAAATCTTCAGTTGTCAACGATTTACTTCCCGTTATTGACAATTTTGAGCGTTGCGTTGCCCCCGGTGACGACACAAGCTATGAAGATTACAAAAAGGGCGTTGAGCTGACTTACAAACAGTTTGGTGAGGCTCTCAAAAAGCTTGGTATCGAGGCTTTTGGAGAGGTGGGCGACA
This sequence comes from Acutalibacteraceae bacterium, assembly GCA_045647325.1. GTDB lineage: Bacteria > Bacillota > Clostridia > Oscillospirales > Acutalibacteraceae > CAG-488. Next base: position 20,912 of record JAZRME010000041.1, read on the forward strand.
CCTTCGACCCCAATCTTCACAATGCGGTTATGCATACCGATGACGAAAATCTGCCCGAAAACTCAATTTCAAATGTTTTGATGAAGGGCTATAAATTAGGTGACAAAATTATTCGCGCTGCTATGGTAGCGGTAGCAAACTAATCTGACATATATAATTCAGGAGGAAATAATTATGGCAAAAGTAATAGGTATTGACTTAGGTACAACAAACTCATGTGTAGCAGTTATTGAAGGCGGCGAACCTGTTGTTATCGCAAACGCAGAGGGCGCAAGAACAACTCCTTCAGTTGTAGGTTTCGGCAAATCAGGCGAAAGAATGGTTGGTCAGGTTGCAAAAAGACAGGCTATCACCAACCCCGATAAAACAGTTGCTTCAATCAAAAGACAGATGGGTACAGACTACAAAGTAACCATCGATGATAAAAAGTTCACACCTCAGGAAATTTCCGCTATGGTTCTTCAGAAGCTCAAGACAGATGCTGAAGCTTACCTCGGCGAAAAGGTAACAGAAGCAGTTATCACCGTTCCCGCTTACTTCACAGACGCTCAGCGTCAGGCTACAAAGGACGCAGGTAAGATTGCAGGTCTTGAAGTAAAGAGAATCATCAACGAGCCCACAGCAGCTGCTCTTGCTTACGGCATCGATAAGGAAAACGACCAGAAGGTTATGGTTTATGACCTTGGCGGCGGTACATTCGACGTTTCAATCATCGAAATGGGCGACGGTGTTCAGGAAGTTCTTGGAACTGCAGGTAACAACCGTCTTGGCGGTGACGACTTCGACCAGAGAATTATCGATTGGCTCGTTGCAGGCTTCAAGGCTGAACAGGGTGTAGATCTCCGTGGCGACAAAATGGCTATGCAGAGACTTAAGGAAGCTGCAGA
>JAZRME010000042.1:0-3600 GCA_045647325.1 Acutalibacteraceae bacterium
GTCGTGAAAAGTACCTCAAGGTCAATTTCAGCGCAGGTCACATTATTCTTTCAGTTGTGATGATGATTGTTGCCGTTATCGGTATCGTTTCTTTCTCAACAACAACTCAGATTTACAAAAACGTCACCGAAGGCGACAAACATCTTAAGAGCAACCATATCGCAAGAGCTTATGACAGCTATAACAATGTTGACTCCACCGTCAACAATCTCAACGAAGGCTTCAACGCTTTTGTTAAAGGAATAAGCGCAAACTTCGACACTGTTACTATTTTTGATTCAGGCACAGTTGCCGACAAAAAGATCGCTGAAATTATGGTTAAAGCCATGACTTCTGCTTATCAGGACAGAGAAGCATTCATCGCCCTTGTAGAAAGCTCATTCACCCAGAAAGAGCTTGACAGCGAAAAATATGCTCACATCAAAGATTGCTATGTTTTCTGCAAATCTATGGATGACACAGCAAACGCCATTTATGAAGAATGGTACACTATGATCAATGAGCATTTTAACGCTTTTGACGAAAACGGTAAGCTTGTTGATGACACAGCTCCCTCTCTTGATGATGTTTTAGCTTATATTGATAGCTATGCCAAAGCTAACCCTGACGCTGAGCAGAGCACAATAGATTATTATAAAGTAATGAGCGTTTATTATGAATACGCTACTTTCGGCACTGTAGAGCCATCTGTTATGATGGGCTACCTCAACGGCGCATACGAAAAAGCAGGAAAATACGGTTATTTTTATAATGACTATTATCTCAGCTTCGCCTGGGAATGTGAAGATTATGAGTCAGTTGTCAAGGTTGCGAACGAAGTGCTTGAGATCAACCCTGCTAACGAAACATCATATTTTTATCTTGCAAAAGTTTACGGACTTAAAGAAGAATGGGATAAAGCATCTGACGTTTGTGAGCAGCTTTATCAATACAATCCCGACAGTCTTGATTATTACACCCTTAAAGCTGAAGTTCTTCGCCGCACAGGTGATTACAGCGCTGCCGTTGATATCTGTAAAAAAGGTCTTAAGACAGGTGAAGACGCTGAACTTTATCGTCAGGGATCAATAGCATATATGCTTAATGAAGAAAAAGATAAAGCTCTTGAAGCAGCAAAAACAGCCTATGAAACAACATACGCTGCATCATACACAGGTGACACTATTTCGCTTGAGGTTCTCAACACAACAGCTCTTATCAGCTACCTTTGTGATGAAGAAAAAACTATCTATAATGAAATTATTGAAATGCTCGAATCAGAAGGTTATGAACTTGAAGATTCTGTCAAGAGCGTAATCAAGGGTGACAGCACCTTTGAAGATTTATTTACAACAGGAAAGGGGGATATATAAATGAATATTCTTTATCTTATTTCTAAATATATTACCCTGCCTGCAACTGTAGTCAAAGCCCTGTGGGAGCATATTACCTGCGGAATGCTTAAGGTTCTTGTTGAAGACGGCAGATATCTTCACTCAAACGAGCTTTGCGGTCACGTTGAGCATGAACTCACCACTTCAAAAGCAAAGACTTTTCTTCTCAGCTTCATCCCCACCGTTATCAATGGTTTACTCGCCTTCTTCCTTGGTGGCGCAGGATTTATAGGTTTATTTTTGTTGAAGGTTACTCCCCCTGAGGCTGCTTCATCTTCAACAGCTTCACAGCCGATTGCATTCTGGCTTTATATCGTTTTGTTTTATCTCGGTGTTTCATTTTTTTGCAATATGTTCCCCCTTATGGAAGATGCTCTTAATAACTGGGGGCTTATTTACAACTCAAAACTGACCGATGAACAAAAGCAGCTTAACGAAAAAATCAAAGCAGCAAAAGCTTATGAAAAAGAAGCTAAAAAACTCGCTAAAGCCAACGGTAAAAAAGCTGAACAGAATTCAGAACTCCCCTCAATCGTTAAAGAAACCGGTGTTGTTACCAAAATTCTGCTTTTCATTCCGTCAGCAATTATGCTTATCGGTTCAATCCTTGAAAAGCACGGAATCACATTTGTTATCAGCATCGCAGTAACAGTTCTTGCTTTATTATTTGCATAATTTAAAAGCTCCGTTTGAACTTAATCAAGCGGAGCTTTTCTTTGTCAATAATTAGTTTCATAAATCTTTTTGCAGATTTCCGGCTGAGCATAGTCAACAGCAATTATGCCGTAAGTCTTTTTTTCAAGCGCATATTTCATAAACTCATTATTTATGTATTTTGCATTCATATACGGCTGAAAAAAGCCTGTGCAACTCAGAAGGCAGATATTAAAATTTCTTTTATCGAGGTCAGATTCAAGAAAGCTCTTCACCGTCTGCCACTTCTTTTTCATTTCAAGCTTATATGAATCCTGAACATACATTTTTGTGTATTCATTTTTGTTAAGGTCAGTTACAGGCTCAAGTCTGAAATCTCCGATTTTTTTGGAACCGATATAAGGATAATGGCTGAAGTTTATACCACTGTCTGAGTCATCAAACAAGCCTTTGTCAACATCAACAGCCCTGAGTAACACAATCTTTCCTCTTACTTCATCAAGGGTCGGCACACAGTTTTTAATAAACCACCTGTTTTCTTTACCCTTGACATTGGTGTTAAAAAATTCAGCGAAAAAGGACTTCCCTGCGCTCCCTTTATCTTCTTTAAGTTGAAACAAAATTGTTTCTGCAGGGTGATTTTTTAAAAAATCAATACAATTCTCAACAACAGTTTCAGCTGTAAGATAAGGAGAGTTAAACCCGTTGTCAGCTTTGCAACGGATACCTCCGTGGGCAGCTACGAGTCCACTTTTGGTTTTGATAAATCTGAAATCAAAATATCTCACACCCATTTCAAGCTGTCGGGCAACGGAAGTTGACTGCGTACGGGTTATGGCTGTAAAAGCAACAAACCTCGCAAGGCTGTCATGAGTGCCCGGGATATTTATTTCAGTAATAAGCTTATCCCCTGCCAGATTGCTCATCCAATCAGCTGAATTACTAATTTTATCTTTCATAACATACCTACACAAAAGGGGCTTCTCTCACAGAGAAACCCCTTCTTTTTATTTCTGTGAATTTTCAAGTGCCTGAATAATATCTTCAAGAATATCGTCAATATGCTCAATACCTACAGACAGACGGATAAGGTCTGACTTAACACCGCATTCTTCAAGCTGAGCATCAGTAAGCTGACGGTGAGTTGTACTTGCAGGGTGCAAAGCGCATGTGCGACAATCAGCAACATGAGTTACAACTGAAGCAAGTTTAAGGCTGTCAAGGAATTTTGTAGCGTTTTCTCTGCCACCCTTAACGCCAAATGAAATAACACCGCTTGTGCCATCAGGCATATATTTCTTAGCGATATCATACTGAGCGTCACTCTCAAGACCCGGGTATTTAACCCATGAAACATTCTCATTAGCTGAGAGCATCTTTGCAACTGCAAGTGCATTCTGACAATGTCTTTCTACTCTCAAAGGAAGTGTTTCAAGACCAAGATTGAGAAGGAATGAATTCTGAGGGGCAGGAATTGAGCCCAGGTCTCGCATAAGCTGAACAACGGCTTTTGTAATATATGCGCCTTTGCCAAGACGCTCTGTATATGTTACACCGTGATAACTGTCATCAG
>JAZRME010000043.1:0-2112 GCA_045647325.1 Acutalibacteraceae bacterium
ACCGCTTGGCCTCCGACTTACCCCCGGCTCTCATGCTTTGATAGAGAGCTTGATGTTGCAACTCATTGGGGCGTTAAAAGAGATATTCTTTGCGCAGGTAAAGAAACAACATATAAATTTGTCTATGATGTTCTTGATGAAATCATTGAGCTTTTCCCTGACAAAATCATCCACATCGGCGGCGATGAGGCTTTCAAAGAACGTTGGAAAATATGCCCCCACTGTCAGAAAGCTATAAAAGAAAATCATCTTCGTGACGAGGATGATCTTCAGATGCACTTTATGTCAAAAATCAACGATTATCTCGCCTCAAAGGGTTATCGCTCTGTTATGTGGGGAAATGACACAGAAAGCTCTACTGAAACGCTTTCTCCTGAAATTATGTGGACAGTTTATAAGCCTGATTGCAACGAAGATATAATCAAGAAAGAGCTTAACCGTGGCAGAAAACTGATAAACTCAAAAAACACAACTTTTTATCTTGATTTTCCTTACGGTTGGGTATCTCTTAGCGATGTCTGCAACGGTGATGGCAGTCTGACCGAGAATGACAATGACACATACGGAATTGAAGCCTGTATGTGGACCGAGTATGTTCCCGATATGAAAAAGCTTGAATTTATGACTTTCCCGAGACTCGGTGCAATTGCTGAAAACGCCTGGTCAGTTAAAGGTTCATCTGAATTTATGAACAAAACCGATGAATATTGCAGATTGCTTGATACTTATAATGTACGGTATGCACCTTTGAATAAAGCTAACCCCTCTTTTATTTACAAACATGCATCTTCACTTTGGTTTAAAAGGCGTGTTTTTCATTGGGAAGGAATTCATATTTATTTTGACAATAAAAAAGTCAGAAAATCGATTTTGTAATAATTAACAGGCATTGGCAGAACTCTCTGTAAACCGAGCCTTAATCTATCTTATGTCAGATAAAGAGTAACTGACATATAACACTTTTTGAAAACAATATTTTTGGAGGATTTTATGATCTTATATTTTTCCGCAACAGGTAACACTGAATTTATCGCAAAAGAAAGAGCCATATACATTCAAAAAATATAAATATGTTATAAGTAATTTGTCAAAATAAAATGATATTATAAAAGCAAAGCCCTGAGTGAAAGTTCCCGGGGCTTTCTTAACCCCCCTCTTGATGCTTATCGTAATATCGAAAGTCATTTTAAGGTCTTACTTACACAATTTGACAATTTGATTTTTATGTGATATTCTTACCGAAATTTTGATATAAACAGCATAAAGTAAAGGAGTATTTTATGAGTGCAATAATCCAATTTTTTACAAAGATATTTTCAGTTATACTTTCTGTTCTTATCGGGTTTTTAAGTTCAACAACCGGTCGTTGGGAAGAACAATTGAACTCTCTTGAATCAATCACAAAAGTAGCTGATAACTATTATCTGATGAATTATACATATGATTATGACCTTGACACTCTTCTTGAAAGTAAGACAGGTAATTCAACCACTGTTGGCATGTTGCTTTATTCTGTAGCTGATGTTTTTTTACAACTTAATCCTGAAGAAAAAGAGCTTATAGCTAATCTGGGTCTTTATTTTGATATTGATATCAAAACTGTTTCTGAAACTATTCAGAAACTTTCCGGTGAATCAGAAAATTTTGGCTGCACTACATTTAACGCCACTACTCCAACAGGTGATGCGATCTTCGGCAGAAACTACGACTATATGGATTCACCTGCGATGACTGTATGGACAAACCCTGAAGATGGTTATGCGAGTGTTTCAACAGTTTCGCTTTATTTTCTCGGTTATGGCGGTGATTTTCTTCCCGATTCACTTGTAACCTCTTTATTGACTCTTGTTGCACCATACATCCCTGTTGACGGAATGAACGAAAAAGGTCTTTCAATAGGAGTTCTTGAGCTTGAAACTCCGGAAACATTTCAACAGACAGAAAAGAAAGACATTACAACTACTGCTATTATCAGAAATGTGCTTGACCACGCTGCAACTGTTAAAGAAGCTGTTGATATTTTTAACCAATACGATATGCACGACCTTCTGGGAGCCGGTTGCACTTATCATTATCAAGTTGCAGATGCCAATGGTGACACTGCAATTATTG
>JAZRME010000044.1:0-8449 GCA_045647325.1 Acutalibacteraceae bacterium
CTCTGACGGCAGCGGGTTTGAAATTTTGAAAAAGCTCGGCCACACAATCAACACACCGTTACCTGCCCTTGTTCAGCTGACAAGTGACAATAAAATTGTGCGCTCATTCAAAGGGCTCAGAGTTAAAGGGAAAATAAAAGCATTCGCAGATAATGAAGAAATCGGCAGCACTGAAGGCGAAATACTTTTTACCGAATACGGTGTTTCGGGTATCGCCTCAATGGACGCTCAGAGAATTTTGTGTTCATATCTGAAAGATAAAAAATGCAGCATCGTTGCTGACCTTGTGCCCCAACTGACAAAAGATGAAATCAGACAAAAAATCGATGCTATTATCAGCACTAACCCCACCCTTAAAAGCGAAAACCTGCTTATCGGTTTTTTGCCTAAAAAAATCGGCAAAGGGCTTATTAAATGCGCCTATATAAAAGATAACACACCGGTAAACGAAATAAGCGATGACAACCTTAATAAAATCTGCGACCTTTGCAAGAGCTTCAGAATTTATCTCAGCGGAAGCAAGGGGTTTGATAACGCTCAGGTTACCCGTGGTGGAGCTGAAGTAAGTGAGTTTGATTCAGACACTCTTGAATCTCTTAAAATTAAAGGGCTTTATGCAACAGGTGAGCTTCTTGATGTTGACGGAGGCTGCGGAGGTTTTAACCTTCAATGGGCATGGTCAAGCGGAGTCATAGCAGGAGAAAATTCTGCAAGATAAAAATTTTGGGCTACGGAAATTCCGTAGCCCGTTTTTTTATAAATCATTCAGAAACTCTTCAACTTCAATACCGTCAATTAAAATTTTATTTAATACAGCTTTTCCTTTATAGACAGAAATATTAAGTGTTATTTCATATTCATCCGAAATGTGCCACATTTTTTCGTCTGAATAAGCAGCTATTTCTTCAGCTTTTGAAAAAAGATCATAATCGATTGTTTTGCTGTGCCAGGTGAAATGATGAAAAGAATCCGTTTTGTTTCCTAACCAGGCTCCTTCCCGGGGCTGATTATCCGATACACCGGAAATATAAGATAATCCATTTTCATCGGTTTCGATTATTGCATATTGCTTTGCGTAATAATCGTAAACCAACTCTTTGTCAAAGCCAATCTTTATCGAACAACTCAATTCAACATAATCAGAAAAATCTCCGTAAAGTTCTACACTATCAGTTAAGAAGATATACTCAGTCCCTTTAGTTCGAACTATATAATCACTCACGGGATTTATAAGAGTAAGAGCAATCGCAATTAAAAACTGGATTGAAATTAATATTATAACTGATTTTGCTTTACGCATTTTTGTCACCCTCCGTTTCTTTGAAGGATTTGGATAACTTGTAGTTTATAAGCAGAAGTATTCCACCCATAATTATACAACCGATACCGCTGTAAACAACATCAAACTTACCTGCAAAAATAGTCAGATAAATTATAAAGCATACCATTATTATACCAAGATTAACTGTAAGCAACTTCGCCTTTTTTACACCTGATATAATTATAGTTATACCTGTCAGCAGAGAGATAACTATCATAACTATATTAAGAATATCGACAAACAAGCTCGTCATATACGCTGAAACAACTGCACTTACGGTGCATATCAAAACAGTCAGACAAGACAGCGCAATAAAAGCTTTTTTAGTCGGATTGTTTTTCAGCGAACTTTTACCGACAAAAATACCCACAGCAATAATAACCGCACTTACAAAAGGAGCCATTCCCGGGAAAAGAAGTTTGACATCATCAAAATAATATCCACCTTGAAGACAATCTTCTGTTTCAACACATATCAGACACATCAGAGCAGCTATCGCAGGAACGCAGATATATCTGAAAGGATAAGCAGTTTTTTCACCTTTATCAGCAGAATATAACGCAGTAAGAATTCCCGAAACAATGATAAGAACAGCCGTATTTCCATTACACTCTGCACTTTCGACCGTCCGAAATACAAGAATAGTAGCAACTGAAACAATAACAGACCACAAAGAAATCTTTCGTCTGTAATCATCAGGAGATTGCTTTAAGATAAAAGCAAATCCTGCTCCAACCATTAATATACCTGCAATAAAGCTAAACACATTGAACGAATTACCTACAACATATATAGTAGTTATTGCATAATAAACAACTAACGGAAAAGCTGAATTTAATATAAAACCTATAGGTAAAACCAACAGCGCCAACCCGATATATATAGTATCAAAACTCAGATGAATGCTAAACAGAGACACAATAAGAGTCAGTGTTGCTATCACACCCGCAACCCAGGCAACAGATGAACCCTCGCACCAACCGATGCTGTTCGGCTTTTTGATTTTTGTTCTGAGCGCAAGTCCTCCTCCGAGCAAAAGAGGAATAAAGCTGAGAGCCGCAAGAAAATATTCAGGAAGTTTGTCCCAGAATGAAACCAGAACAATTATCAGACCGGTAGCCATAAGCAAAGACCCGAGAGTAGCAAAAACAATAATCATTGCTTTTCGTCGGTCAGGTTTTGACGCTTCCAATCCGACATTTCTTTTTTCGCCGTATATCAGTTCCTCTATTCCGACATCAAAAGCTTTTGCAAGTATTTCGAGCATCTCAATATCAGGTTGGGTTCTGTCATTTTCCCAACTTGAAATCGTTTGTCTCGTTACATTTATTTTTTCTGCAAGCAGATCCTGAGTCAACTTTCTTTCACAACGAAGTTTTTTGATATTCTTGGAAATTTTAGCCATATCAGGTCACCTCCTTGGCTCCATTATTACATTTTTATATAAAAAAGTCACGCAACAATGTGTTGCAAATCGTTTTTACAAAAAAACAGCCGCCGGCAAGCACATCAAATGCACATCCGGCGGTTAAATTTTAAACAGCAGAAACAATACCTGTTGAAAGCTGAAGAACAATCAGAGCATCACCGGCGTTAATCAGGTTATCACCATTGATGTCGGCCATAGCCTTCTGAACATCATTAAGCTTCATCTTGCCTGTTGACGCCATAAGAACAGTAAGAGCATCACTTGAATTGGTTTTATTTTTAAAATCAATATCACCGGCATAATAAATCTTGTATGAATCTATTTCTTCATTATAATCGTCAATATCAATCTTTGACCATTGAGACTCAGTTCCTGCGTAGTAAATTGTTTTCATTGATGTGCAAGAAAAGAAAACATCGCAGTTTATGTGACGGACGCTTTTGGGAATATAAACACCCTCAAGCTCGTTGCAACGAGAAAAAGCACTGTCACAAATTGTGAGAGTTCCGTTTTTGATGATACATGTGCCTTTAACCGGGCTTGATGTGTCACGGTTTTTGGCAGCAATAAAGTATTTGCCGATATAAAGAACACCGTTTTGCCAATTTTTTGAATTATTATAATATGCTGTGTCATAAAAAGCACCGACACCGATCTTTTGAATGTTATCTGCTAATTTGATTTCGGCAAGTGCAGAGCAAAAAATAAATGCGCTTTCTTCAATTTCCACAACAGATGAAGGAATTGTGACTGATGTTATTCCGTCACAATCAGCAAATGCTGACTGCGCAATTTTTGCAACTGACTTACCCCCGAGAGTTGAAGGGATTGAAACGGCACCTGTTGCTGACTTATTAAAAGCCGTGATTGTTGCCGAATTACCGCTTATGGTGTAAGTATAATTTCCGCTTGTTGCAGCACCTGCGCAAAATGCAACAGAAGCAAAAACTAAAACTATTGTTAAAATAAAAGCCAATGATTTTTTCAAAATAAATCGCCCCTTAAGTATTAAGGGCTGCCATAGTGACAGCCCTTTAAATCAATTAAAAGATGTTGCAGATAATTCTGCCAAAAAGACCTAAATATCTGTCAAGCATAGCAAAGATAAAATCAAGGAAACCTAAATCAAAGATAAAATCAGTGCCGTCGCCATCTGAAAGCTCAGCATCAAGAGTGAAGCCCTGAGTGTAGATAATTCCGCCTTCACCAAAAACTTCTGCACGGACATAACCGTTGATATCATCAGCATAATCGTTAAGGTCAAAAGAGCTGTCATCAGCCTTTGTTGTAGCGATAAGCTTACCGTCTGAAATCCAACGGATAATAAGAGCGTTGTCAGTGTCAATTGTGATTGTATCTTCTGCATCATCAACTTTGATTGAGTTGATTACAGGTCTTGTTGCTGCAGCGCAATAGCCTTCATCATCAAGGCAATCCCAACCGATGCCTACCTGACCGTCATCACCTGAAGCAAGTTTTTCTTCACGCTCGGCATTGTATGCAACAGTGATGTCATAAATCTCTTTATAAAGGTCTGTTTCGCCATAGAAAGTTTTGATACCTGCTGCAATCTGCTCAAGCTCACGGCAGTTGCTGATACAAGTGCTCTGAGCCAGAACTTCACCGTTAAGAAGAGCGCTCTTGAAAGCTGCATTAGTTAATTCAGGGGCAAGAACAACGGTTGAACCTGTGTCAATTTTGTTAAGCTGATGAGCATCACTTGTAGCGATAGCTGTAACGGTTGAGCCCTCTTTGGCAGCTTTGGCAAGCATAACGTCCCAGAGTTTTCTGTCGTGTCTTGTTCTGCCGTCGCCTTTGCTGTTGATATCAATACCGATACAGGAATCGTATTTATCAATATAGCCGTAGAATTTATCAATGTAATATTTGTAAGTGAGATTATCCATATCATAAGCCTCGTCTTCAAGAAGCTCATAACGTGCCTGAGTGTATTCACCGGGGTGATTGATAACAGAAACGCCGCCTTTTTTATCAACGGTACGGATAGCATCATCGTAATCACTGGGGAAGATGCGGTTATAATCAGCATACCAAGCGTTAACATGGGCATTGACAGAAACAGCATTATGCTCAACGCCAAAAGGAATACGCATAATTTCTCTGCCGTTTGCAGCAACAACAAAATCATCACCGTTGCGGGTAACTACTTCATAAGCTGTGCCGTCAACAAAAGTTCCGCCTGCCTGCTGAAGATAGGTGATTTCACCGTCTGACTTACCAACAAGCGCCATAGCATGTGAAACAAGATTAGCAGCTTTGTCAGTGTTGGTCCAGCTATAGTTCACAACGCTGTGGTCAGTTGTGGCTACAGCGTCAAAATCTGTTTCATAGTGGCGCTGAATTGAATCTGACAATTTATCATCGCCGTCACTTGCGTTTGTGTGAGTGTGGAGAGCTGTTTTGTATTGGTTGATTGTTGACCAATCAATATTTGCATAAGGATCTGAAATTGAATAACCCTCAACATAAGCATCATCGCCATTATCAGCTGAAGCGACAAAACCTGTTGTTAAAAAAATTGCGCAAAGCACAAAACCGAGAGCCCTGAACCAGATGCGTTTAGTGTTCATAAAATCTCCTCTTTCTTTAATAGCCTAAGCTTTTTTAACAGATACATTTTATCATAAAAGCTTTTAAAGAGCAATTAAAAAATGTGCTCTTTTTTCAAAATCGTCAAATTATACAAATAGAGCTATCTTAAATTTACATTTCAACAATTCACTTGCAAATGATTGTGATTTGATGTAAAATTAGTTATATCTTTTTTGGAGGTTTGTTATGAATCCCCTTATTTCCGTGATTATCCCCGTTTATAATGTTGAAAAGCTTCTTGACAGATGCCTCAACAGCGTTGTAAACCAGACTTATAATAATCTTGAAATTATTCTCGTCAATGACGGCAGCGCTGATAACAGCGGCGCTTTGTGTGACATCTGGGCTGAAAAAGACAGCCGTATCAAAGCTTTTCACAAACCTAACGGCGGTGCGGGTGACACAAGAAATTTCGGCATTGAAAAGGCTAACGGAGAATACATCGGTTTTGTTGACTCTGATGATGTGATTGCGCCTGATTATTTTGAGTTTTTGTATGACAACCTTGTCAGATATGATGCTGATATTTCATGCTGTGACTATTTTGAGTTTGCTGATAATGACATTTTTAGCTTTGAAAAGAGCCGTAAAGATAATGTTACCGAGATAATGACAGGATATGAAGCCTGTAAAAAAACAGTTGACTCAACGGTTACAATAGTTCTTGTCAGCCCGTGCTGTAAAATCAGTAAAAGCCACATAATAAAAAACAACCCCTTCCCTACAGGTCACGCCTGTGAAGACGAAGTTGCTTCAAGCAAATATTATTATTACAGCAATAAAGTAATTATGAGCAACGCAAAGCTTTACGCTTATTATCAGAATCAGACAAGTGTAATGCACGGCAATAAAGACAAGCTTAAAAAAGACTCTGAATGGGCATTCAAACTCAGATGCGACTTTTTTGAAAGCCTCGGTGAGCTTGAATTGGAGCAGGAAGCTGTAAACTCTTTGTTGAATATATATATTTATTCCGTTGAAAAATCACCATCGAGATTCAACAAAGGCTTTATCGAATTTCTGAAAAAATACTGGTTCACAAACAAGCTCAGAAAAAACTCAAGAATTAAAATATTGCTGTTTTTGTTGTCCCCTCGCCTTTTTAACAAGTTTATGAGTTCGCTTTAAAAAACGCACCCTATCGGGTGCGTTTTTTATATCACTTCTTCTATAAATCCTGCGGAGATTCCGAGAGCAGCAGAAATATTCTTGTCACAAAGATCATTCTTTTTCACGGGCAACAAAATCTATTTCTTGCGGTAAATCATAAAACAACTTATATCGTTCTTCCCACATCTCTTCTTCTGTCGGATTACCGCACCAGATATACGAATCAAACGGCAAATCTTCAACAACAACTTCTTTTGCTCCACTGCTTATCTGCTGTCGGATGCTATCCAGCCTATCTCTGTCTGCTTTATAAAGCACACCGAAGAAAACAAAATAGGCGCAAAAAATCACTGCTACAACACCTTGGCATACTTTTTCTGTTTTATTTTTCAGCAACCAATCTCTTTTTTTCTCAGGGATAAGTTTAACTGTCTCTCCAAGCAAAATAACAAACAAAACATAAGTTGCCATAAAGCAACGACCGCCCACAGGTGTTACAACAAACAGTGGGGCTACCATACATAAAATGCTCAACATTAAAAAAGCAAAATTAAAAGGTGTTTTCTTTTTCGCAGCTATAATAATCAAAAAAGTAAACAGAGACATTCCTGCAAGTATAGTCATACATGCTTCAAATATTTTTAACCAGACAATATTTACTTCCAAAAGAGTAATAATAAAATGAATTACAGACATAAAAGAATATATGACCATAACACTCAGGCAAAGCTTACATATTGTTTTAACTCTTCCGATAAGTGAAGATTCAATATTCTTATATATCACCACACCCACTACTGCGAATAATATGTTTAATGTAACATTTGAAAGAAATACACCATCGTATATTTCTGTAGCGTAGTTTATAACCGCCGTCTCTATCAGGGTTGATATGCTGTTAGCTACTGTTCTGTATTTATCTGCTTCACTTGCTATTGATTGATAAGCAGTGTTAGAAAACATATATATGGTGCCTATAAAACATCCTGAAAAATATCCCAGATAAGGAAGATGCAATTTCTTCTTTGTTATTCCATAAAAAACAACAGAAAATGCGCCTAACAAAAGGCTATAAATTGTCAGGTGCTCTACAATCAATGTGCACACTACACCCAATAAGACAAACGAAATTGTAAGTACAATCTGATTTTTTCTGTTTATGCTGACAGGATCTTTCTTTAAAAAATAATATATAAAAATCAATGTCAGAAAAATTGAGACTGAGTAATTAGAAAAACCTGATGTCCAGACAACTGCCTGGCTGAAAACCTGCCACGGCATCAGCAAAATCATCGATAACCCGAATAAAAAAGACCAGTTTGTGTCTATTATTTTATCAATAAGATATACAATTCCTATCAACACAAATGACATAACCAAAGCTTTTAAAAAATTATTACGAGTTAAAGCCAGAACAATCAGATTACCGACATATCGTCCGTTATAATTCTCAAACCATGCATAAAACCTATCGGCTCCGATTGAACTTCCCCAAGCCCAATCGTCACCTGAATACGGAAACAACCAACTGAGACAAAAGAATATGAAAGTGAAGATCGGATACTTGTATTTGCTGAGTACTTTCATTATAACATCTCCTTATTATATCACTTCACCTATAAAGCCTGCGGCGATTCCGAGAGCAGCAGAAAGCGCAATAACTATAATCGGGTGTGTCTTTTTCATAACAAGAACAAACATAGCTGCAAAAATAACAAAAGAGCTTATAAATCCAAATGTCATTATTGCCCCGAGACTTACTGCTGTGGGGAAGAAAACTGTTTTTCCGATTGTCAGCACTGCTGTGCCGATGAGTCCGATTGCTGCAGGTTTAAGACCTGACATACAGCCACTGACAATCTTACTGTTTTTAAACTTCTCATAAAACTTTGCAACGAGCAAAATTACAATAAAAGACGGAAGTGTTGCGCCGAGGGTTGCACAGATAGCGCCGAAAATTCCACCTGTTTCAATGC
>JAZRME010000045.1:0-5302 GCA_045647325.1 Acutalibacteraceae bacterium
GTTGTGAACCTTCTGCAGTCTTGGAATGCGCAGTATAGCGGTGAATTATTCCTGCACTGTCAACTGCAACAACATCAATGGTGAAGGTATCTTCGGGTTTCATTTCAAAGCCTTTGGCAAGAGGGATTTCTCCGTCTGTCTTGTTAAATGCATCGGTTCCGTCTTGCTCCCACACCTTTTTTCCGTTAACAAAAACTTCAAGACTTATTTTTTCGAATACACACCTATCCATTTTGGCTGATTCATCACAGTCAACATGAATTTTGCCGTTCAGGGTATAACTACCGTCTGTGTAGCCATTACTGCCTGTAAAATCAGCGTGATTTATCATAGGCAGATATGAATACCACATATCGGTTATGTATATATCTTCAAGGAGCTCGGTTTTGGTTTCTCCGCCCGACTGCACAAGAAGATATGCGTATCCGGTGTTGAAAAGAGGTACATTTATTGTTGCTGAAAACTCAGCTTCGCCTGTTTTTGAAAGGGGATAAGCTTTCCCGTTGATTTCAACTGACAGCTTTGTGTCATCTGTAAAAGACTTGGGAGCAATCTTCAAACTTACAGGCACTGTGAGAGTTTTTTCGTCAAGGTTACCCTTATACTCCTCAACACTTGAAACAATACTCGCCTGCTTTTTAAGCGCATTATCCACATTTGAATAAATGGAATTGATATTGGCATTCATTGTGTTGAGTTGATTATTGAAAGTAGCTTCCATTCTTTCAATCTGTTCGGTAAGATTAAATATCATCACAATTGAGGCAATCAATCCTGCGATAAGTATAACTACGACACCTACAAGAATTTTTGAACGCTTGTTTCCCATAAACTGACCTCCTTTATTAAATTTTTATGTTTCTTTTATCTGAAAAGAATTGAGTTAAGAACACCCTGAAGTCTTTCCTGCTTACCTGAGCAAGGCTCGTCAGTTTTCTTAAGATTATGAGCGTAGTCTGCAAGTTCTTCAAGAGAAGCTTCGCCTGACACAATCTTTGCGCCTATACCTGAATTGAAGCTTGAATATTTTTCTGCTACAAAATTGTCAATTCTGCCGTCCTCAATAATTTCGGCAGCTTTGATAAGACCAAGCGCAAATGTATCCATACCGAGAATATAGCTTTCAAACATATCTTCATAAGTGTTTGAAGGTCTGCGGTTTTTGGCGTCAAAGTTAAATCCGCCTGTAAGACCACCTGCTTTGAGAACCTCATACATACACATTGTTGCTTCATACACATCAAAGGGGAACTCGTCTGTATCCCAGCCAAGAAGGTAGTCACCCTGGTTAGCGTCAATTGAGCCGAGCATTCCGTTAATAGCTGAAACACGAAGCTCATGCTGGAAAGTGTGACCTGCCAATGTAGCGTGATTAGCTTCAATATTCATCTTGAAGTCTTTATCAAGACCGTACTGACGAAGGAAGCCGATTGCTGTTGCAGCGTCAAAATCGTACTGATGTTTCATAGGCTCCTTCGGTTTGGGCTCAATGTAAAAATCACCTGTGAAGCCGATTTTACGGCCATAATCAACAGCCATTTTCATAAGTCTTGCGATGTTTTCCTGCTCAAATTTAACGTCGGTGTTAAGAAGTGTTTCATAACCCTCTCTGCCACCCCAGAAAACATAGCCTTTACCGGCAAGCTTGACTGTAAGCCCAAGAGCTTTTTTAATCTGAGCAGCAGCGAAGCAATAAACGTCGGCTGAGTTTGTGCTGCCGGCACCGTTCATAAAGCGTGGGTTTGAAAACATATTAGCTGTGCCCCAAAGGCATTTAATGCCTGTTGCGTTCATTTTTTCAAGAATGTAATCTGTGATTTCATCAAGTCTTGCATTTGTTTCGTTGATGTCATCGGCTTCAGGAACAAGGTCAACATCGTGGAAGCAGAAATACTCAACGCCCAGCTTCTGCATAAACTCAAAACCTGCGTCAACCTTTGCTTTAGCGTGAGCCATTGTGCCTTTTTCTGCGCCGAAAGATTTGTCAGCTGTATCTCTGCCGAACATATCTGTTCCTGCTGCGCCAAGGTTATGCCACCAAGCCATTGCAAAAGGAAGATAATCTTTCATAGGCTTGCCCATAACCATTTTTTTGGCATCATAAAATTTGAAAGCAAGAGGGTTTTTGCTCTGAGGGCCCTCATATTTTATTGTGTCAATTCCTTTAAAAATCTCGCTCATAATATTACTCCTTACTTAATTCCCTGAAAGTCTCTTTTAAAGCAGGGTATATTTTTTTGAAATTATTATACTTTTTATCATAAAGCGTTACAAGGCTTTGATCAGGCTCAACCGAGTCCACAACTTCAACCAAAGCGCTGCACACTTCGTCAACATTATTATACACACCGCAACCTACCATTGCAAGCATGGCGCCGCCATAACCGGGGCCTTGCTCTGTTTTAACAATATCAAGACGGATATTTAAAACGTTGGCAATAATCTTTTTCCACAGTTCACTCTTGGCTCCGCCGCCGCAGATGTTGCTCTGAACTATTGAAATTCCCAGATCTTTTGCAACTTCAAAACAATCACGGATTGCAAACGCCACACCTTCAAGCACAGCCTGAAGCATATCTTCACGCCCGGTGTCCATACTCATACCGATGAAAGTTCCCCTTGCGTCAGTGTCGTTAATGGGGCTTCTTTCACCCATAAGATAAGGCAGAAAATAAACTTTGTTATTGCCAAGCTTTTCTTGTGTGATTTTTGCCTGAATCGAGGCATAATCCTTATCTGAAAGAATATCATCCATAAACCATTTGTTACACGAAGCAGCAGAGAGCATACAACCCATAAGGTGATACCTTCCGTCTGCGTGAGCAAATGAATGAAGGGCGTTGAATTTATCAACACCGAAAGACTTGCTTGAGACAAAAATCGTGCCCGAAGTGCCGAGAGAAATATTGCACTTGCCGTCACCTACAGTGCCTGTTCCGATTGCTGCAGCAGCATTGTCACCTGCACCGGCAACAACCTTGACTTCGCCAAAGCCAAACATATCGGCAACATCTTTTTTAACATTACCGACCACATCATAGCTTTCATAAAGGCGGGGAAGCATATCCTCTGTGATGCTGCAGATTTCAAGCATCTCTTTGCTGTAACATTTGTTTTTAACATCAAGCAGGAGCATACCCGAAGCGTCAGAATAATCGCAACAATGAACACCTGTAAGTTTATAATTTATATAATCTTTAGGGAGCATAATCTTATGGATTCTGCTGAAATTTTCAGGCTCATTGTTTTTCATCCAGAGAATTTTCGGAGCAGTAAAACCTGCGAAGGCAATATTTGCCGTGTATTGAGAAAGCTTATTTTTGCCCACAACATTGTTAAGGTATTCTACCTCTTTCTGAGTTCTGCCGTCATTCCACAAAATCGCAGGGCGGATAACCTCATCATTTTTATCAAGAGCCACAAGGCCGTGCATCTGTCCGCCTGCACCGATTCCGTAGATTTCACTTTTGTCAAAACCTGCAACAAGCTCATTGATGCCCTCAACGGTTGCGTTCCACCAATCAGACGGATTTTGCTCTGACCAGTTGGAACGGGGAAAACTGATAGGATATTCTTTTGAAACCACATTTTTAATGTCACCTTTTTCGTCAACAAGCAAAAGCTTGACAGCCGAGGTGCCTAAATCTATACCGATATAAAGCATAAAATTTTCCTTTCCTGATTTCTTATAACAGTGTAAACCATAAGTTAAGATAATTCAAGAGTTTCAGCCTTGATTTTTGTTGCTATACATTGTAAAATTACTGTTGTAAATGACTTTTACGGAGGAACTCCAATGAAAACACTTGTTAAACAAATATTTGCAAATCCTGAAGACTTTGCAAATAAAGAGATAAGCATCTCAGGTTGGGTAAGAACCTTGCGCTCATCCAATGTTTTTGGCTTCATTGAAATAAATGACGGCACATTCTTCAAAAACATTCAGGTTGTTTTTGAAAGTGAGAATATCACCAATTACAAAGAAATTGCCTCAATGAATGTTGGCGCTGCGCTAAATATTGACGGTGTGCTTGTGCTTACCCCTGAAGCAAAGCAACCATTTGAAATCAAAGCCACCAGAATTGAAGTCGAGGGCGCTTCCACCCCGGATTATCCTTTGCAGAAAAAACGCCACTCCCTTGAATATCTGCGCACCATCGCTCACTTAAGACCAAGAACAAACACATTTTCAGCTGTTTTCAGAGTCAGGAGCGTTGCAGCTTATGCAATTCATAAATTCTTTAACGAAAGAGGCTTTGTGTATGCCCACACACCGATTATCACAGCAAGTGACTGTGAGGGTGCAGGTGAGATGTTCAGAGTGACAACACTTGATATGGACAATATTCCCACAAAAGACGGCAAGGCTGATTACAGCGAAGACTTTTTTGGAAAAAGCGCAAACCTTACCGTCAGCGGTCAGTTAAGCGCCGAAACTTTTGCTATGGCTTTCAGAAATGTTTATACCTTCGGCCCTACTTTCAGAGCAGAAAATTCCAACACTACCCGTCACGCAGCAGAATTCTGGATGATTGAGCCCGAAATTGCTTTCGCTGACCTTAATGATGATATGCAGTTAGCTGAAGATATGCTTAAATTTGTTATAAACTATGTGCTTGAAAATGCAGCAGAAGAAATTGCATTTTTTAACGCTTTTGTTGATAAAGGTCTAATCGACCGGCTTCAGAGTGTTGCAAACGCAGACTTCGGCAGAGTGACCTACACCGAAGCTATTGAAATTCTCAAAAAGAATAACCATAATTTTGAATACCCTATTGAATGGGGCAGCGATCTGCAGACAGAGCACGAGCGCTATCTGACCGAAACTGTTTTTAAACGCCCTGTTTTTGTAACGGACTACCCTAAAGAAATCAAGGCTTTTTATATGCGCCTTAACGATGACCAAAAAACTGTTGCAGCTATGGATTGCCTTGTGCCCGGTATCGGTGAAATCATCGGCGGCAGTCAGCGTGAAGAGCGTTACGATGTGTTGTCACAGAGAATGAAAGAACTCGGTCTTGACGAAAAAGACTATTGGTGGTATATGGATTTAAGAAAATACGGCGGCACAAAACATGCTGGTTTCGGTCTCGGCTTTGAAAGAGCAATTATGTACCTCACCGGTATTCAGAACATCCGTGATGTAACTCCCTATCCGAGAACGGTAGGAAATGCAGAGTTTTAACACAGTTTGCTTGTGAAACTCTTGACAATTTAATGATTTTTCTTTATTATAGTAATGTTAAAAATAAAACATAAGGATGTGTTTTTTAGTGGATAAACAATACGAAGCATTATTTAC
>JAZRME010000046.1:0-7469 GCA_045647325.1 Acutalibacteraceae bacterium
TTAGGCTCATTTATCTATGTATTTGATGCCACAAATGAAGCAACAGCTACTGCTTATGCCGAGTCAGGAGACTATGCATCAGCTAAACAGGCTATCATCAACTCAATTAAGGGTAAAGCTCAGGAAGCACGCGCTGCAATCAGCGACAGATCTAACCCCTTGAATCTTGTAGGCAACGATGATGATCTCGGTTATGTTGAAATTACAAGCTGGAGCACAAACCTCTATCCCAAGACAGGTTCATACGTATATGCTCACCTTGTTGACAGATGGGGTAACGTATTCAACAGAGTATGGAAGTGCTACAACATCGACTCATATCCGTCAAAGATCAATGAAACTGATGCAGCTGTTTATAACGTATTTGAAGACGGCGGCAGTAACATCGGCGATGTAGTTCTCGACGGTGCAGATGTTCAGTTTGTTCTTGATGGCAGCTCAACATACGAAAACGGTGTTTATACCACAACAGGTAACTCTGTTACACTTTCAACAGGCGAGCCCAACAAGACATATAATCTTACAGTTACCGACAAGGCTACAAACTCCAACACAGTTGAGGTTACAACCGACGGTGACGGAATGCTCGTTCTTAATGTTGACGATGCTCAGGCCGACCTTTCATCAGGCGCTTACACATTCACTCTTAACGGTGAAACAGTTAACCTCTATGCAGGTTCAGATAATCTTGTTCTCGGTGCATCAATCACAAATGTAACTCTTGTGGGCGATAAGACTGTTGCAACAATCAAGACATCAGCTGAAGCTTATAAGGTTCAGCTTGTTGAGGGTATCTTAACAAGAACATTTACCCGTAACACAGCTCAGGTTGTTGAAAACGCAGACGGCACTCTTACATGGACAGTTTCATTCAAAACATCAAAGGGTGTTCACACTTACGATGTTAAGGCAAGAGGTAACGACGGATGGGAAGATTCCGTTTATACACTCACAACTGAAGTTATCACAGGCGACAGCGGTTCACCGATTGCATTGAAGTCAGTTTACAACGCAAATGTTGCAACAGGCGAAAAACCTGCAATCAAGGTAAGAACTCAGGTTGGCACAGAAAAACTTCAGATTGTATATCCCAACGGTTCAACTCATACATTTAACCGCAGCGAAGACCTGATTATCACAACTGTTGATAATGTTGAAACATGGGTTCTCAACACATCAGCCTTCTATGTTGCAGGTGAATATGAGCTCACCGTAAGGGCTAAATATAACGGCGAATGGCAGTCTAACAACACAAAGGTTGCTGTTGTTACAGTTACTGATAAGGTTGTCAGCACATCACCCGTTATCTATTCAGCTCAGGCTGAGACTCCGACAGCTAAGATCGGTGAATATGTAACATTTAAGGTTGTGACCAACACCAACGCAGTTAAGGTTCGCTTTAACTATGCTGCTTCAACATGGACCTTCTCAGAGTCAGAAGACATCGTTGTTGACAATGGTGACGGAACAAAGACCTGGACAATAAATGTTAAACTTTATTCTCTCGGTGAAAATGACGTTAACTTCAGCGCTAAGTCAGTAACAGGCTGGAACGAAGCTAAATCATTCGGCACAATCGAAGTCACAAAATAAAACAAGTAACCCTGCAGTGAAAACTGCAGGGTTTTGTTTATGAAAAACACCTTGTCAGATCACTGACAAGGTGTTACCTGGTTATTTTTGTTTTGAAAGAGGGTTTGATTCAATCCATGTTTCAAAATCAAGAATGTTATTATAGGGAATATGTTCACATCTGATTTCAAAAATCGAAGCTGCTTTTTTAGCGTTTATCATAAGTTGATCTGATTTCATATAAACAGGTGTTTCAAGGTCAAAGCTTTCACCGTTGACTGTTGCTGTGGCGCTGCCTTCTGTGAAAACAGCTTTTTTGCCAAACATCTCAACAGTTGCGCTTTTTTCGGTTTTTGAAACCTGAGCTCCGATATATTGACACAAAACAACAAAAGGAGCGTACCACACACCGTCAATTTCTTCACATGAGGTGCCTTTTGCTATCAGCTGAGGCAAAGAGCCTTTATAAATCATTCTTGTTTTATGAAAAATCGGAGGTAATGACGGCGGAGTAATAGTGTCGTTCTTTTTATCTATTATAACAACGTCAGCTATTTTTCCGTTATCGAGATATGTGGTTATAGTCACAACCTCTTTGTTGACCTCAACAAGAGCGTAAGCGGCTGTTAAAGTTTCCTGAGCGCAATAGGCTGTGTGCCAGAGTTTTCTTTCGTTGCTTCTGGTTCCTTTTGAACCTGCGCTGCATAAATAATGTATTGTGCCTTCTGACGGCTTTTCATACATAGCATCGTTTCTGATAGGATATGTTCTTGCAAAAGTATGCTCATGGCCTTCAAAAACGAGGTCACAGCTTTCAATACCTTTGCGAAGCCAGGGATAACCGTCATCGTTCTGACCTTCGGGAATAGCCGGGTAAATAGGGAAGTGGTAGCTGCCGAACTTCCATGTTTTGTCAGATGATTTCAGGTCTTGCTCAGCCCAATCGCCTACAAGCTCGGGGGCGTTGATACCCATAACGCAAAAATGAACATTACCGTAGTCAAAAGAGTAGTTTTCGGTTTCATAGCCTTCAGGGCCGTTGAGAGGGTATGAGTATTTAAACTGCAAATCAAAAAAGTCTGCGTGTTCGAGATAAAACTTTCCTTCAGGGGGCCAGGGGAGATATTTTTTAAAGCCTCGGTTGTCGTGGTTGCCTGTTGTCATCATATAGGGGATGCTTTCAACAATTCCGTCAAGGCCTGAGAACATACCGTTCCATTGAATTTCATTCTGACCGTCATCGCAGTTGTCACCGGCTGTAAAAATAAATCTCACCCCGGGGTGGCGCTCAAGGGCGTTGTTAAGCAGCTTTTTAAGTTCAGAATAATCGGGCTTCGGCCACGGATCACCGACCTGATGGTCAGAGATAACAATAAAACTGAAGTTGTCACAATCTTCCTCCTGCGTGGTGAAAGAAAATTCAGCGCTTCTGTTTTCTGAGTCGCCGCAGGTGTATGTATATCTGCTGCCCGGACAAAGATTTTTTAAAATTGCCGTGTTAAACTTGCTTATATCAATGTCACTTTCAATCACGCGGCAAACAGCCTCGGTTTTTGTTGTATTGCCGTTTGCATCGGTCAACAAAACATAACCGTCCTGAGCTGAAGTATCTGTGCGCCAGGTAACAGCCATTTCATAACGGGGGTCACCGCAAAAACTTAACATAATATGGTCAGGCTCAGGTGTTGAGCCTCTGTCGGGTTTTGTGAAGTTGTTTTTGTTCATAAAAAATCACCCTTTCAACCGATATTTTATCATTGGTTTAAATTGGTGTCAACGAGGAATGTTATCTATTTGTAAATTTTTAAAAAACATAAGGTAATTTTAAAATATGACTTGTAAATTTTAATAAAATAGTTTAAAATGTATTTGTTATGCTGTATCTATCAGCAAAGACTATATTCGAAAAGGATGAAAATTATGGCAGATATGAACCAGAACAAAGCGGAACAGTACCGTCAGGAAAGAAAAGAAAGACTGGCTAAGTCCGCAAAGAAAAATGCAAAGAGCATGGAAAAGTCAATTGCTCTTCGCTCAGCAATCAAAAAGGTAATCGCAGTTGTATTGGTTGCAGTTATCGCTTTAGGTTGCGCTTACGGAATTCTTGATTATGCAGGTGTTGTTAATCAGGCAATTCAGGTTGGTTATGTAGGTAACGAAAACCTCTCTTTCTCAGAGTACATATACTACTACAACCGTGCTTTTAACACTCTTTATCAGACAGAGCAGTATTATCAGTATTACGGCTACAGCTACACAGGTTATGACACAAAATTATCTCCTCAGGACCAGACAAAGGATTACACCGACACAACAACAGGTGAAACAAAGAGCTGGGTTGAGTATTTCCATGATGAAGCTGTAAATATGGCTCAGATGTATCTCGCATTTTATCAGGAAGCTGTTAAAATGGGCCTTGAGCTTACAGAAGCTGACGAAAAAGCTATTGACAAAAACATCGAAGACCTTCGTGAAGAAGCAGCTTCAACAGGCACTCAGACTGAAAGCGGTGACGAAATTGCCGGTTACTCACTTAACGCATATCTTCGTCTGAGCTATGGCAACGGTATCAATGAAAGCTTTTTGAGAAAGCAGATGAAAATTGAAACTCTTGCTCAGAAATTCTACAACGCTAAAACAGATGAGTTTGCAGCTTCATACACAGATGAAGAGGTTAAGGCTGTATTTGAAAAAGATTCATCTCTTTATACTTTTGTTGACATCCGTTATTATCAGTTCTCAAATGAGAAGCTCACAAAGGGCGACAAAGAAACTGACGCTGAATTGAAAGCACGTCAGGAAAAATCTGACAAAGAAACAAAAGCAAACGCTCAGGCTATGTATGACGCTGTTAAAGATGAAGCTTCATTCATCGCTCAGGCAACAAAATATAACAAAACTGAAGATTTTGACGCAACTAATGACACTCTTATGAAGTCAGTTTCAAAATCATCAGTAAGCGACAGCGTTGCTAACCTTGAGTCAGTTAACGCTGACCTTGCAAAATGGGCTTTTGATAAAGCAACAAAAGCAGGTAGCAAAAAGCTTGTTGCCGATGAAGAAAACGGCACTTATTATGTAGCTCTTATGGTTAACCCTGCTCACGATGTAGGCACTGTTGATGTTCGTCACATCCTCTTTATGACAACCGACAGCGAAACAGGCGAAGCTCTTTCAGATGAAGAAATCAAACAGGCTGAAGCTAATGCTAAAAAAGCTCTTGCTGATTGGCAGGCAGGCGACAAGACAGAAGACTCATTCGCAAGCTACGCAACAGACCTTTCAGAGGATACAGGCTCAGCTTCAAACGGCGGTCTTTATGAAAATGTTGTTCCCGGTCAGATGGTTGCTGAGTTTGACTCTTGGATTTTTGACGCAAACCGTAAAACAGGCGACACAGAAATCGTTGAAACAGATTACGGTTATCATGTAATTTATTTCGTCAGCGCTAACGAGTCATTTGCTGATGCAAAAATCCGTGACGATCTCGCTGCTGAGGATCTTAGCGATCTTGAGAAAGAAGTTCTCGAAGGTGACGCTTACATTGTTGGTGTTGGTCCTCGCCGTATAGCTTATCTTGAAGAAAAAATCCTTAAAAAGATTTCTAAAACAATAGCTAACAGCAACGCTTCATCAGCATCAACAGCAACTTATTAAAAATTTAACCTGCCCCGATATGCCTTGCATGGTCGGGGCAGGTTTTTTGTTGCATAATAATGGCTGACAGATAAATCTCTGTCAGCCGTTGTTTAATCTTTAAATGCTGTTGAGTTCATGGCAAAATTCAAAATATTTTTTGCGCTGCGCTGAATTTCACCGAGAGTTATGCCGCCTTTGTCGAGGTGTTTAAGCAGTGAGCCGTCAGGTTTACGGGTTCCTGCTCTGTTGCCGCCGGGCATATGAACATCAACCTGAGCTCTGATTCTGTAGGCGTGGTCATAAACTTTGCGGAACAGGGGGCTTCTGTCGCTTTTAGTCCACCAGTCAGTCATAACGCAACCTTCATATCCCCATTCACCACGAAGGATTGAAGTAACAAGATCGTAATTATAATAGCTCCACACACCGTTGACCTTGTTGTAGGATGTCATAATGTTTTTAGGCTTTGCCTCTTTTATGCAAATCTCAAAACCTTTAAGATAAATCTCACGAAGAGCTCTTTCAGACACTCTTGAGTCGTTGATAAGGCGCTTGATTTCCTGATTGTTACAGGCAAAATGCTTGGGTGTTGCCGAGCCGCCCTGATCCTGAATTCCCTTAACAGCAGCAGCACCGATTTTACCTGTAAGATAGGGGTCTTCGGAGTAATATTCAAAGTTTCTTCCGCAAAGAGGGTTTCTGTGAATATTCATACCGGGAGCCAGAAGAACATCGCTGCCTTTTTCTTTCATTTCAGCTGAAACAAGGGCATAAACATCATTGACAGCTTTTGTGTCAAAGGTTGAAGCGAGAAGAGTGCCGATAGGAATAAGAGAGCAACTCGCTCTCAGACGAATACCTGACGGGCCGTCTGAAGTGGTGACGGCAGGTATGCCTTTATCTCTCAATGATTGTAAAACTCCGCAATAAACAGCAGCGTTACCCGGCGCACCGAGAGGGCTGCCCATAGTGTAATCACCACGGGTGAGAGCTTCAAGCTCATCGGGAGTAAGCTGCGCAACAAAATCATCCATAGAAACCTTGCCTGATTTAACATCCTGCAGTTTATATCCCTTGTCAGGTGTCAGCGGAATTGATTTTGGCATATTGTCAAGAATTCTGATTTTAAGATTATTTTCGTCAGCGTTACAAAAACGGTTGCCGTCAATGGGGTTGAGCACCTCAAAAGCTGACTCAGGCGCAAGGCATTGTGTGAGCTGATTATAAACAACAGTTTCTTCCTGATAATATGTAAAAATCTTTTGTGCGCTTCTTACATCACCACCAAGATAAAACTCGTATTCGCCTTTTTCTATAACATAAGCTGATTTAAAACCGGTCAGTCCGCTTTCATCATAAGATGAAAGCTGATAAAGAGAAACATCAGCTCTGAGTTTCTGAACCTTCTGAGGGGCAAGGTCTTTCGACTTGCCAAAAGCAACAAGCTGTTTTTCGGGGTTGCCTAAAACTCCCATTGGCTTTTTAAGATAAAGCTGATATGCTTCTTTGCCTTTAAGTGAGCCGGTGTTTTTAATTTCAACATCAAAAGAAAAACCGTTTTTGGTGGGAACTGCACTTTCACAGGTGATTTCAAAATCACTGTAAGACAAGCCGTAACCAAAAGGATAAAGCACAGCGTCTTTATTAAAGGTCTCAAAATAACGGTAGCCGACATAAATATCTTCAGCGTAATAATTATATTTTTTGCCGCCGAAATTTTTAGCTGAAGGGTGGTCGCTGTAGTTCCTGCTGACAGTGGATGTAAGTTTTCCGCAAGGGTTGGTCTTGCCGCAAAGAATGTCGGCAGCGGAGTTTCCGCTTTCCATACCACCCTGCCAGAGAATGATAACAGCGCTGATTTTATCAC
This sequence comes from Acutalibacteraceae bacterium, assembly GCA_045647325.1. Lineage (GTDB taxonomy): Bacteria > Bacillota > Clostridia > Oscillospirales > Acutalibacteraceae > CAG-488. The sequence goes on from JAZRME010000046.1 coordinate 7,079, forward strand.
CGTATTCTTCAATCCACGATAAGTCAATAATGCTGCCGATGTTGAGCAAAACAACTGTTTTATCAAATCTGTAAACAACTTTATCAAGAAGTTTACGCTCGTCATCTGTGAGATAATAGCTGCCTTTTTCAAGAGTGTTTTCTCTGTCTTCACCTGATGATCTGCCGATTGTGATTACAGCGCAATCAGACACGAGGGCTGCGTTGAGCACATCACCGTCACTCAATGGCATTTCAGGATAAAATCTCGGCCACATACCCCAGACAGAGTCATTGATAACATTCTGATCACACCAGGTTTTATATGTTGATGCGAGATTTTCGTTGAGCAAAAGGTCAGGGCAGTTTCTTACCCCGTCAACAAGATTAACTGCATAAGGGCGGTTAACATC
>JAZRME010000047.1:0-2689 GCA_045647325.1 Acutalibacteraceae bacterium
CTTGTTGACGGTGACGGAAATCCCAAGCCCTCTTATTACGCAGTTAAAGAAGCTTTCTCTGACGAGAAACAGCCTGAAGAAGAAAAAGACCTTATGACTCAGGTTAAAGATGTTGCTTATAAGGTTGGTTTTTATACCAAAAACTTCTTCGGAGAATTTAGTCAGGCGATTGAAACAGCTATGGCATCATAATAAAAGTTTTACGGCTCACACCATATAGTGTGAGCCGTATTTTTATAAGCTGTTATAAAAATCTTCAATTATTTTTGCTCTTGCGTCATAGCCTAAATATCCGGCTCTGACAGCTGCGTTTGATTTATAATAGTTTAATAACTGAGGGTCATCTAACACCTTTTTTATTGCCTGATAAAGACCTTCTTCGCTATTATGACAAATTATACCGATTTCACTCCCGCCAAAAATCTCTTTCATTCCGGAGCAGTCTGTTGTGATTACGGGTAATCCGCAGATGATACCTTCACAAACGGCTGTGCTGTAACCTTCAGCGTAAGAAGAGCAGAGATAACAATCAGCGTGTTTCATATATTTATAAGGGTTTTCTTCAAATCCCATAAGAGCTACATAATCTTCAAGTCCGAAGTTCTTTCTGAGGGCTTCTGTTTTATGTCTTTCTTCAGGGCGCCCCATAATTGTAAAAGAAAACTCATACCCCTCATTTTTAAGTCTGTCGGCAACATTCATAAGCCGGTCATAGCCTTTGACTTTAAGATAATTGCCTACAAGAATGAATGACGGTTTTTTATTTATAGGCAAAGCGGCGTTTTCGCTGCTGAGCTTTCTGATTTTTTTATCGTCAATGAGATTGTAGATAACCTGCGTTTTTTCAGCCATACCGTATTTTTTAACAAAAGCATCTCTTATTGTTTCTGAAACGCAGATGATTTTATCAAATTTGGAATAACATTCTTTTTCTTCCTGCTGTCTGCCTTTATAAACGTTTTCACTCCAGGGATTATTTATAAAGTCAGTGTGGATATAAGCAACTTTCACGCTCTTTCGTTGAGACGCTGCAACAATTTTGGCTGCGTAGCCTTCGCAACAGGCGACTTCAATATCGTAGTCACCTTTAATATAAGTCGAACTCACAACGCGAGGGGGGAGAGTAAGAAACCCTTTGATTATCAGACTGTTTATAAAGTTGTTGTTACTCTTTTTTGTAAAAGGTGTGTGCTTACATAAAGAGCTGATATAATCTGTATGCTTTTCACCGTCGGTCTGGGTTGCGACTGTGATATCAAATTTATCTGCCAACAGTTCAATAATTCTTACAAGTGCAGCTTCGGCGCCGCCGCCGTTGAGTGATTCAGAAAAAAACAGAATCTTCTTCACAATCAACCCTCCTTATCGGTTTTGTTCAGTTTAACATGAAAATAAGCTGACCGTCAAGCCAAGATTATCCTTTTTATTTAACAAAATTCATTTTAACTGTTGAAAATAAAAATAATGAATGATATAATAAATTGATTTACTTTGAAATCAATTCCAAAGGAGATGAAATTATGTCAGGAAACGAGAAAAAGACCGTTCCTTCAACTGAAGGTATGGACGCTCATATTGACACATGGCGAGACATTATCAAAAATAAGCAGAGAGGTATTTTTGCTTTTGATGAACTTGCCGAGATTAAGTTAAAAACACTTAAAAAGAGAATTTACACTGATTTTGAAAATACCGGCTCATGGCAGATGCGTGAGTGCATTTATAAAGAAATCGGTGAGTATGAATATCTTTATGACGGCTGGAAGGAGCTTAAGGTAGGCGACTACTGGGGCGGTAACGGCCTTAGTGCATTCTTTAAAAACAAGATTGTTATTCCTGAGAAGTTTGCCGGTCAGAGAGTTACTCTCTATATCTATTTCGGCGGTGACTCACTTGTTTCTGTTAACGGTGTGCCTTATCAGGGTCTTGACCCCTTCCGTAATGCCGTAACTCTTACTGAGTGCGCTAAAGCAGGTGAAGAGTTTGAGATTGATGTTGAGTCATATTTTGTATGGCACTCAAACGAAAGCACACTCAAAAAGCTTGAATGTTCATTCATCGCTACAACCGATGATGAAATCAGCGATATTTATTGGGATCTTAAGGCTGTTTTCAACGCTCTCTTTATTCCCGGTATGAATAACGACTACGGTACTCTCATCCGTGAGTCTCTTAAAGAAGCATTCCAGTATGTTGACTTTGACGAGCCTGATTTTGAGGTGTTCAAAGCTAAACTCAGAATGTGCAAAAAGGTTCTTCACGACAGAGTTTATAATAACCCTAACTATAAATGTATGGGTCAGCTTGACCTTATCGGTAACTCACATCTTGACATGGTTTATATGTGGGCTTACAAAGAGTTTGTCCGTAAGGTCGGCCGTACTCATGCTACAATGCTTCGTCTTATGGAGCAGTATGATGACTTTGTATTTTCACAGAGCCAGGCAGGTATGTATGAAGAAATGCGTATTCACTATCCCAACCTCTTTGAACAGGTTCAGCAGAGAGTCAAAGAAGGCAGATGGGAATACATCGGCGGTATGTGGGTTGAGCCTGACTGTAATATTATTTCAGGTGAGTCTTTTGTCCGTCAGTTCCTTCACGGTGTACGTTACGCAGAGAAGTGGTTTGGCGTAACACCCAAAACCTGTTGGCTTCCTGATGTATTCGGTAACAGCTACTGTATGCC
>JAZRME010000048.1:0-9238 GCA_045647325.1 Acutalibacteraceae bacterium
GTAGCGGTTTTGTGATTTTACTTCTCAACCGTTGAGCGCTGCTCATCCACATACCCGAATACCAGTGAACAGAAAAAGTATTCTGAGTTTTACTGAGTCTGCCCGTGGTACTTTCATAGGGATTAAAATAATCAGCAGGATAAATTTCTGCATTGAGAACGTTTTGTCTTTTTCCGTTTTGCTCAAGACCTGCATTTATCAGAGCCTGAGTATTGAGAATAGGACAACCTACAATTCCGTTTTTTCCGTCAAGGAGAAAATCATACTCTTTAACCATAGCTTCAACAGCCTTGCCGTGAGCAACCGAGCCGAAACCGACACCCGTGTTGATATACTCATCTGTTTCAAAGCCGAAATACGCTTCATTTTTAAGAAGCTCATCGGGATTTTTAAGAAGCTCAACATCAGTGTCAAAATAAATTCCACCATGCTCATTGATAACCAACAGCCTGACATAATCGCTCAAAAAAGCAAATTTTCTCTCGTCGTAGCACATTTTTGTATATTCATTTTTGTTTATATCAAAATTATCTTCATTCCACTCGATAATTTTGTAGTCAGGGCAAAACCGCTTCCAGCTCTGAATACATTTCTGAGCAAGTTTTGGCTTTTCTCCCCTGCCGAACCAACAATAATGAATTATCTTAGGAATCATAAAAATACTCCGGTATTATTCAAAAAGATCAGTAATAGCAGCAACAAGCTCCTGAGCAATTACAACAAGTCTTGAGCTTGAAAGGATGTAAACAACTCTGTCCCACATAGCTTCAGGGCTTGTATCTTTTTCATAAGTGAGAGTTTCACCGTCGTCAATTACAAGAGCCTGTGATGCGCAAAGACCACCTGTGCCGTAAAGTTCTGCACGAACATAGAGGAAATCTTCTGCACCGTCAATTTTGTCAAGATCAAGAACGATTTCCTGATCAGCTGATGTAATATCCTGCTTTGCGATTACTTTACCGTTTGCAATCCACTGAATGTAATCAGTTTCTCTTGCGTTAACAGTGATCTTATGACCGTCAACAACAAGCTTGTTGAACATGGGATAAGGAAGCTGCTGGTCCATAACATCAAAGTCTTCTTCAGGGCCGATAACGTTATTGGCTCTGAGGCGTCTTGTGATCATAAAGAAAGAACCTGACTGCATTGTAGCTTTGATTGTGTCCATATTATTCTGTTCCATAAGGAAAACGCTGAAGCTTGAGTCAACAGTATCTCTTGTATGTGTATCATTGTTTGAGAAACCGATGATGTTTCTTCCGTAAGGAAGAGTTTTCATAAGAAGGTTGTCCCAGAGAATTCTGTCATAACCTGTTACGCTGTTCTTTTCATTGAAAACTTCCATACCAAGGCATGAGTCATAGTCCATGAAGATTTCTGTGAAATATTTAAGAGTGTCTTCGTCATAGACATTGTTCATGTCATCGTTTGTTTTGAGCCAGTCACCGGGGTGGTTGATAAAAGAAAGACCGCCCTGCTCGTCAACCTGGTTAACAGCAAATCTGAATCCGTTTTCAAAACCGAGGTTAGTGTTACCGAAGTTTGAAGGAAGGAACAAACCGTTAACATGGCTCTTTGAAATTGTGAGAGCGTTAAGCTCGTTACCGCCTGTAACACAAACCATACCTCTGCCACGAGCTTCACCTGTAGCCTTGAGAGGATATGAACCGTCAAGAACTGCAGCAAACTGCTCGTCTGTGAGGCAATTCTGCTTAAGGCCGATAAGGTGCTGATAAGAATAAAGCAAACGCTGATAAGGCTTTTTGTTCCATGCAACGCCTGTAACACCATGGTCTGTCATAGCAACAAAGTCAAAGCCCTGCTCATAGTGCTCAAGAAGAGTGTCAACAAGGTTTTCACTTGCGTCAGAGAAAGTTGAGTGAGTGTGAAGGTTACCTTTGTATTCGTTGGTAACACCCCAATTAACATCTTTGTAGGGAGAAACGATTGTGTAATCGTTTGCAGTTTCAACTGCTAATGCTGAAATTCCTGTTGAAAAAAGGAATACTGCAACAAGCAAAACTGAAACAATTTTGAATGCAATTTTTTTCATAAAAAAGCTCCTTTTCTTTTTAATGTTTTAATTTTACTATTTAATGCCGAAAATGTCAATAAAAATATAAATTGCCTATATAATTTTTTTGTGATATAATGCTATAAGAAAGGGGCTGCGTTATGAAGAGATTTATAGCCTTGTTGCTCACGGTGTTGAGTGTAATGTGTCTGACCGCCTGTCAGAAGGAAAAACCTGACGAAGAAAAAGGAGCTGTATATATGAACATCAACGCTCAGGAAGCTAAAAAGATTATGGACTCAGAAGAAAACTACATCATTCTCGACGTACGCACTCAGGAAGAATTTGACGAAAAGCATATTCCCGGGGCTGTGCTCATTCCCGATTATGAAATCACGCAAAAAGCAGAAACTATTCTCAAAGATAAAGATCAGCTCATTCTCGTTTATTGCCGAAGCGGAAGACGAAGCAAATCAGCCTCAGAGGAACTTGTGAAGTTGGGTTACACCAACATAAGAGAATTCGGCGGAATTATAGATTGGCCGTATGAAACAGAATAAGTGCGAGGAGAATCATTATGCCTGTTTTTACTATATCGTTCTGCATAATTATTTTAATCATCTACATTCTTGACAACTTTGTTATTATTCCAAAAACAGAAGCGATAACATTAAAAGAAAAATTGTGGTCAGGTCACAACAAAGGCTATATAAATCACGCTCTGCATCTGTCTGAAAAGAAAATCAAAAAAGGACAGGTATGGCGTCTGATGTCATCCTCACTTCTTCATATCGGAACGTGGCACATCATTTCAAACATAACCGCAACTCTCATTGTCGGCTACGCTGTTGAATCGCAGCTCGGCACGGCAAAAACTGCACTCTGCTTTATGGGTTCGGTGCTGGTGTCAGGTTTATATATGGCTTTTGTGTATAAACTTCGTGAGGGTGAAGGTGCATCAACAGGCATCTATGGTCTGATTGCCGTATTTGTTATGCTCGCCGTCAAAAATGGTACGGTAATGTTTTCAGGTCTGCCTGTTATCGCTCTTATAATTCTTGCTGTTTATACAGTCGGCGGAATGCTTCTTGGCAAAGCGACCGCGTGGGAGCATATTTCAGGGTTTGTCGGCGGAATGCTGATGGGACTTTTTTGATCTGACGGAGATTATATATGAACAAATATTTAAAAAATCTCAATCGCATAGAGTTTGTTGTAACTATGGCTTGTACAGGCAGTTGCAAACACTGCTCCCAGGGTGAACATAAGAGCTCAGAAAAAATTGATAAAATTTTTGCATCAGACGCTATACGCAAAATAGCCCAAAAATATAACATTAATTCTGTTATGACCTTTGGTGGTGAACCCTTGCTTTGTTATGAAACAGTCTGTGAAATACATAACACTGCAAAAGAAATGGAAATTCCAAACAGACAGCTTATTACAAACGGATATTTTACAAAAGATTATAAAAAAATAAAAACTGTTTCAGAGAAGCTATCAGAATGCGGAGTTAATGAAATTCTTCTTTCTGTTGATGCCTTTCATCAGGAAACAATTCCTCTTGAATATGTAAAATTCTTTGCTGAAAACATTAAAAATAAAGGAATTAAAATTCAGGTTCATCCTGCCTGGCTTGTCAGCGCCGATGACGATAATTCTTATAACAACAAAACAAGAGAATTGCTTTTTGAATTTACAGAAATGGGGATTAAAACAAGTGAGGGTAATGTGATATTCCCGAGTGGTAACGCCATCAGATATCTGGGTGAATATTTTAATCTGAGTGAAAACACAAAAAATCCCTATGAAGAAGACCCGACAGACATAAAAGCAATATGTTTCAGCGCTGACGGAGATATACTCGGAAGCAATATCTATAAACAAGATATAAATGAAATACTGTCATCTTACTGTCCTGAATAATAAAGTTTTAATATAGCAAAAGAGCTTAGCGAATCGCCAAGCTCTTTTTAACTATTTTATTGTCCCTCGATTGAATAATATTTAACATCAATAGACGGTAAAGAAACTGTGCTACCTAATACGGATTGATACGAATACAAACCTTCACAAACGCCCCAAACAGTTATAATATCTTCTTCCAAAATTCGATCAGAACCTTCTGGCAATTCTACAGTTGCATATATCGTATCTGTCCAAGTAACTAAATCACTGTACTCATATGTTTCTTTAGTCACATTGATTCTAAGTTCAACAGTATTAGACCAAGAAGATTCCATTGATTGAATTACCTCACCTGTAAAAACAAACTTTGCGCCCTTATAAGTGTCTGGATTTCGTGATAACTTCTTGTAATCTATTGGTTTACAGGTTTCTTTGAATTCCTTTTCTGAAAGCTTTGGACGTGTTGTTTTGGGAGTTGTCTTAGAGGAAGATTTTTCACCATCGGCATCATTTGTTTGAGTTGTTTCTATTGAATTAGAATCAGCGCTTGTTTCACCATTGTCTCCACTAGATGAGGCACCGATAACAATAACTACGAAGACCACTATAAGCCAAAACCACCATTTTTTATAGAACGGTTTTTTGCTTTTTTTCTTGTTTGTATTTTCATTTACAACCACATTCTCATGATTTTGTGCACCACAGTTTGGACAAAAATTACTGTCTATTTCTTTTCCACAATTTTTACAAAACATTTATATTCCCTCTTTCTCTATTTTTCTCAATTATATTCCCTGTTTCTCGTTTTGTCAACTAGTTTTTCGTTCATTTGCGGTATAAATAAATTCCTACTGTAAAATATAGTTGAGGTGAGTTTATGCACTTTAACAAAATATTAAGGAATCTAATTGAAGATAAAGACTTAACACAAAAACAAGTAGCTAAAGATTTAGGTTTTGCCCCATCTACGCTTGGAGGTTATGTTCAAGGAACAAGCGAACCCGACTACGAGACCCTCATCAGCATAGCAAAATATTTTGATGTTTCAACTGACTATTTATTAGGGGTTCCTTCTGGCAGCTCTTCTTTTTATGAGAGTGAAATATTAAGACTAACTCATTCAATGTCAATATCACAACAAGAATTGTATATTAATATTGGTAAAGCGATAATAAAAACAAATAATCAATAAAAGAGCTTGGCAAATCGCCAAGCTCTTCGTTTTATTTAAGCATAAATCTGATAAACAGGCCACCTTGTACCGTACGATGCTGGAAGCCTCTCATATGTGATGTGTCGCAGAAATACCAGTCGGTCATAGGCACACGGGTTCTCATCGTGTTATATGCGCTCCACAAGGGGTGAACAAGGTGTTCAAAATCTGCTTTGTTTTCACTAAGACAAGCTGCCCACACAAGCCAGTCAGACTTTGTATATTTTTCACGGCTGTCAAGGGGCACACCGAAAGTAAGCATTTCTTTTTTATAACGCTCAATTTCGCCCTGATAAAACTCTTTGGGAAAAAGCTCGGTGTTCCAGATTTTATCCCACACCGAATTATATTTAAGGCTGAATGTGCCGGGCTTATCATAAGCGAGACGGAAACTTCCGTCATCATTGGCAGCATTTTTTACAAGTGAATCTGCATAGTCTTTGGCAATTGACATCATACGCTTTGACTCTTCTGTTTCACCAAGACGGTCAAGAATCCGACTGAAACCTGCAATACCCATAATCGCCTTGATTGAAAGGTTTACATTATGAGCGAGGTGACCTGCGAAGTCATCGGTACAAAGCTGATGCTCAGGGTCAAGACCGTAACGAATGAGATATTCACTCCACTGACGGAGAGTATCAATATGCTCTTTTGCAAAAGAAACATCATTCTCAACATCACAGATTGCAGCGCAAAGAATAATCATATTGCCGCATTCTTCAACAGGCATCTGATATTCGCGTCGGTTTTCGGCATAAACCTGACCGTTAAGAATAGGATATTGACCAACATCATGAGGAGCAAAGTCATATTCCCACTCAGGTGTAGCAGCATAATGAAAAACAGGGCGAAGCATACCTTTGAGAAGCTCGGGATTGTAGAGAAGATACATAGGCGCTGACGGATAAGTTACATCAACTGTTGCAGCGCATCCGTTTGAAAAGCACTCTTTTGAAATATAGAGATTGTTGCCGTCATTATCAACAACCAGCTTATGAGCTGCCATAACCTGACGGTAAGCAAGGAGGAGAATTTCGGCATAATCCTCACCGCCCTTTTCAAGAGCCTCAGCTTTGATTTTATCAGAAAAATCGTCGCATTTTTTAAGAAGCGCATCATATTCCCCTACTGCTTCAGCAATAGCCTCTTCAATTGTTTTGCCGTCTTTTTTCCAATAAGCTTTCAGATGGTCATTAAAATAAACAATACTTTCGATATCATCATAAGCAAATACAAAAAGAGCTTCACCGTTGATTTCTTTTTCACAAAAAACAGCATACATTTCGTCATAGACTTCGTTATCAACATAAGCTTCACCAACGACACCGAGGTAGAAAAAGCCCCAATCTATACGTATATCATCACCACTGCGATGAAGGATTTTCTGCTCACCGTTACCCATTTTAATAACGGTCATTCCGTCAACAGGCACGTTTCGGCTATAGGCTCTGCCCTCACCCTCTTTGTTAAGGACAAACTCCTCAGTGCAAGAAAATTTAACTTTAACACTGTGGTCTTTGCCGTCAAGAGAGTCAACACTCACTTTGCAATAAGCTACAGGGCGTGAGGCGTAATATAAATCTGTAACAAGAGTCGGTGATGTAAATTTAATATTAAGACGGATTTTATCGTTACTGAGCACAATAACTGTTGAAAAAGCATCATAATCAATCTTTTCAATTTTCATTGTGGGAACTTTTTTGTTGCGATGATAATATGAATTACCCAAAAAACGGAATTCTTCACCATCAACAGTTGCAATACCAACCATTGTGTTGAAACTGCCTGTCCAATGAACAAGGTGGTCAAGTGGTGATTCCTGCGCCCAGACAGAAAAATAAGGGTCAATATTGATAATCGGCAATGCCGGTGGTCTCATTTTCATAACTTACACTCCTGAAAGTTCAATTTTCTTCATTATAGCAAAGGAAATTTGCAAAGTAAACTGATTTTTTTATATTATCTTGATTATTCTTTGCAAAGTTGTTATACTTAAACAGAAATAAAATCGGGAGGTAAAATATGAAAATTTTTAAAATAACCAATCCTTACGAAAGTGTAACTGAATTTATCTCAAAACCCGATAATCATTACAAAACAAATCTACACACTCATTCAACATACAGTGATGCAAACTTCACTATGACTGAAATGATTGAAGGCTTTTATGACCTCGACTTTGACATTCTTGCTATGACAGAGCACGGTGTCTGGGGCAAGGAGTGGGATCAGGACCCGTCTATTATTCCCCTTTATACTTTTCAGAATCTGTGGCACGGCAAACGCAAACACCCCACTACCGAACAGTATAAGGCCATGCTCAACGGAACACATAAAACGCCTAAAAACAGCCGCACTAAAAAGCGTGGACTTGAATGTGTGCCGGGTTGTATTGAAGCGAATATGTTCACCCTGATGAAAAACCACGTGAATTGTTATTTCACCGATGATGCGTGTGAAGGTATCTGCGGAATCGAAAATGATTTTGAAGAGCCTATAAGAAAAACCGAAGCTGCCGGCGGACTTTCACACATCAACCACCCTACCGACTGGCTCAATGCAAGAAAGTTCCCTGACTGCGCAACCGACAAGCAGAATGTTGCTTTTTTTGCAGACTTGTTGAGAAGATATCACTCGTGTATGGGTATTGAAGTGCTTAATATGTACGATATACCAAACCCTTGCGACAGAATTTTGTGGGACTCTCTTCTCAGAACTCTCATTCCCGAAGGCAAACGCACAGTATGGGGATTCGCTAACAGTGACGCTCACAGAGTTGGTGAAATCGACACAGCTTTTATGGATTTCATTTTACCTGAATATTCAATCAGCAACCTTCGTTCTGCTATGGAAAAAGGCACATTTTTCTCAATTGCCCGTTACGCTCAGAATGAACTTGGCAAAAACTTTGTGGGCAAGGGCGAAGTGCCGAAAGTGGTTGAGCTTAAAGCTGATGAAGAAAATCAACAGATTTTAATCAAAGGCATCAGATGTAAGGCAATTCAATGGATTGCTGACGGCAAAATTATCAAAGAAGATAAACTTGATGCAGACGGTGAAATTGAATCAGTGATAAACCTTGGTGACTACTGCGACGAAATAAGCTGTTATGTCCGTGCTCAGCTTCTTGGTGACGGCGGAGTTCTGATGACACAACCGTTCATCTGCGATGACGGAGATATGAGCAGACTTATAAATATTGTTCCCGTTAAAAAGCCCTCAACAACCGCAGAAAAAATGAAGAAAAAATTTGGCGACACCCGAATCGGTGTTATCGTAAACAAGTTAAGAGGGACTATATAAAAAACCACACAGCAAAGGGGTTCTTACAGTTTAATCTGCAAGAACCCCTTAATTTTTATTTTTTAACAATCAGTTTTTTGGTTTCACTTTAATGAGTTGATATAATCATCAGCTTCCTGCCTTGACTTAAATATAACGATCTGATTTTTATCGCTATATTTTTCAATAAGGGTATATATCTGAGGCAAGGAAGTTTGAGCAAAATCTTTGATAAATTTTTCAAATTCCGGGTCAAGTTCCGTTTCAAGCCACGGTAAGTCATAACGACCTTTTCCCACTCTTGCAGTGGCTCCCTGCAAACAAACCTCCGTTGGCAAATCAAAAAGAAAAACGGTATCACATTCTTTAAGGCGCATTTCAATCGTACGGCTGTAATTGCCGTCAATTATCCATTGTGATGTTGCAAATATTTCAGATATTCTCTGGTCAAAATCTTCTCTCGGAATGTGAGTTTTATCAGGCTTGTGCCAGATTGCATCAAGGTGATACAGAGGCAGACCTGTTGCTTTATTCAATTTTTCGGCAAAGGTTGTTTTCCCTGACCCGGGGCAACCGAGTATTATTACTTTTTGCATTTTTTCACCCAAAATCAAAGGCACCTCCGAGGAGATGCCTTCACTATTTTACCAGATAACTTTTGTTTCAACGTCTTCAAGAATTGTTTTGAGGAATTCATCAACGCTCACTGCACCAATGTCACCCTCACCACGTTTACGCACTGAAACTGAACCTGCTTCAATATCTTTGTCACCCATAAGAAGCATATAAGGTACCTTCTCAAGCTGAGCTTCACGGAT